>JAUIDM010000539.1 GCA_030428915.1 Alphaproteobacteria bacterium
TCGCAGTCACCGCGTCTAACACAAGCGAAAAGATACGCGCGCCGTAATGGGCGTTCTTGTGCGCGACATCGCCGGTTTCGGCATGGGTTTCGACACGATAGTCCGGGTGGCAGTAAAGCCCGTCAGAGAACATGTCATCCGATGGCCAGATCAGTGTCAGCCCCGCATCGGCCATGATCGCGGCAAGGACCGTTTGCAACTCGGCGCGCTCACCCGCCGTCGTGTCGCGGATGTCGGGAAATCTTTCGCCCAGATAGAAAGGTTCGGCCCCGGTGGGAAAAGGGGTAGGCGCGACCATGATGCGGGCCGTCCCCAGTCGGGCGGCCTCGACGGCGAAGCCGAAGGCCGGGGCGCTTTTCAGCTTGTCCTCGATGATGCGCCGGGTCAGCCCGGAGGTCATGCGCGTGCCGTTCCGCCTTTCCTGCATGATGGCGGCCATAAGCCCGAAAGCGGGGATGCGGCAGCCCATGAAAAAGACCCAGTCGAACTCGGAGATCGGCAGCGATGCGCGATTTCGGGTGCTGAACTTGGCGAACCGTTCTGCGGTGTAGTCGTCCGTCGGCGTGATCGCCCCGTCCGCGAAGCTCAGATGGTGAAAGCGTTTGCCGACATGGCCCCAGAATTCAAGATCGACGGCGCTTGCGTCGACCAGCCCCTGATCCACTGCCCGCTTCACGCAGGCATAGTGGCTGTCGCCGAACACGGCGAGACGTGGTTTCACGGGCTTTACTGGCTGGTTCATGTGGTCGACATTACACGCAACTCTGTCCCCAATAAGGTCGGGATGCGGCATCTTAGAACGTGGCGCGGATCAGGTTAACCCCTCCCCGGCGCGGATCAGGTGGCGTATGCTGAGGCCATGCCAGCCTTGTGCCGCGATTGCCTGACATGTTTCGAGACCGGACAGCGCTGTCCGGCCTGCCGCTCTCCGCGCGTGCTGTCGCATCCGGAACTGTTCACGCTTTCCATCGCGCATATGGATTGCGACGCGTTCTATGCGAGCGTCGAGAAGCGGGACAATCCCGACCTGCGGGCCAAGCCGGTGATCGTCGGCGGCGGGCATCGCGGGGTCGTCTCGACCTGCTGCTATCTTGCGCGGATCAAGGGCGTGCGTTCGGCGATGCCGATGTTCCAGGCGCTGAAACTCTGCCCAGAGGCGGTCGTGGTGAAGCCGCGCGGCAGCCACTATGCCGCCGTGTCGAAACAAATCCGGGCGTTGATGGACGAACTCACGCCCCGGATCGAGCCCCTGTCGCTGGACGAGGCCTTTCTCGACCTGACCGGGACGGAACGGCTGCACAAGGCGCCCCCGGCCGTTCTGCTCTGCCGCCTGTTGAAACGGATGGAGACAGAACTGGGCCTGACCGGATCGGTGGGCCTGTCGCACAACAAGTTTCTGGCCAAGGTCGCCTCCGACCTCGACAAGCCGCGTGGCTTTTCGGTGATCGGCAAGGGCGACACGGCGGGCTTTCTGAAGGGCAAGCCGGTCAGGATGATCTGGGGCGTCGGGGCGGCAACGCAGAACCATCTCGAAGCGGCCGGTATCCGTACCTTCGACGACCTCGCCCGTTGGGACCGCAAGGACCTGCACCACCGGTTCGGGCAGATCGGCGAGCGGCTTTGGCACCTCGCGCGGGGCGAGGATTTCCGGCGTGTGAACCCGCATGAACCGATGAAATCGATTTCGGCCGAGACGACGTTCGACACAGATATCGCCGACCGCGACCTGCTGGAGGGGCATCTCTGGCGGTTGACCGAGAAGGTCGCGGACCGGACCAAGGCCAAGGATCTGGCGGGACGGACGGTGACGCTGAAGCTGAAGCGCGCCGATTTCACCACGATCACG
>JAUIDM010000540.1 GCA_030428915.1 Alphaproteobacteria bacterium
CGTCGATGATCTCAGGCGTCATGGTTCTGGCCCTTTTCGAAAGCGCTTTCGTGGGAGAGATCGTGCGCGCCGGTATCCAGTCGATCCCGCGTGGACAGCGCGAGGCGGCGCGGTCGATCGGGATGAGCTGGCTCGATGAGATGCGCTTCATCGTGCTGCCGCAGGCGATGCGGAAGGTGATCCCGCCAATGTCGAACCAGTTCATTTCGCTGGTGAAGGACAGTTCGATCATCTCGCTCATCTCGGTGCAGGAACTGACCTACAAGACGGTCGAACTCGTCTCTTCCACCCGGATGATCTTTGAGGCGTGGCTGACCACGGCGGCGTTTTACTTCATTCTGTGCTTCGGCCTGTCGCTTCTGTTCCGGCGATTGGAACGGGTGCCGGAGCGGTGAAAAGCCCGCCGATCAGCGCCCGTGCCGTGCGTTCGGCGATGACGAGCGAGAGCGCAAGCCCGGTGATGACCGCCACCGCGATTCCGAACCAGACACCCCAGGTGCCGAGGTCGAGAACCCGCACGAACAGATAGCAGAAGACCGCGACCGCGATGCCCTGCCGGTAAAGCCCGATCCAGACTGTCGCCATCGGACGCTTGAGGGCCTGCAGGAACGAGTTTATCGCAAAGAGCACGATATAGACCGGCAGGATGAAGCCATCGACATGCAGATAATCTCCGCCAATCCGGATGACATCGGGATCGGAGGAGAAGACGCCCACCAGCGGCCGTGCGGCGAACCAGAGGACCAGTGACCCGCAGAACATGATCGCGACGCCCGCCTTGCAGCAGAACCACACCGCCTCGCGCACCCGGTCGAAATTCTTTGCCCCGAAATTTTGCGCGGCGATGGGCAACAGCGCACCGGTCAGGCCGAAACCGGGCAGCAGGATCAACTGTTCGATCCTGAGGCCTACGCCATAGGCAGCCAAGGCAGCGGGACCGAAGCCTTTGAGGTAATACTGCACGACGAATCCGGCGATCAGCAGGATCATCATCGCGAAGGTCGAGGGTAGCGCTTGGGCCGTGACCTCCCTGTATGTGGCCAGACGCGGCCACCACTCGGCCGGGCTCTCGTGGCACATCAGGTCACTGCGCAGGACGTGCCACAGGACGTAGGCCATGACCCCGGTCTGGCTGACCAGCGTTGACAAGGCGATACCGTTGAACCCAAGGCCGGGCACGACCCCGGGCAGGCCGTAGATGAACAGCGGGTTCAGCACGATATTGGCGAAGAAGGCCGCGATCTGCGCGCGCTTCATCGTGTCGGTGTCGCCCTGGGCACCCAGAATGCCGTTCGCGCCGAAGGCCAGCAGAAAAGGCGCCGTCGCGAACAGCATGACGTTCATGTAGGCGTTCGCCGCATCGCGGTAGGCGCCGGGCTCCGACACCAGAGTCAGCATCGCGGGCGACCCCCAGATGCCGCCGATGCCCAGGAGGGCCGAGACGATGATGCCGTATCCAAGCCCCTGGCAGGCAATGCGCTTCGCGCCTTCAGGATCGTCCTCACCCAGGGCATTGCCGACCAGCGCGCTCATCGCGTTGCCAAGGCCGACGCCGAAAGCGATCAGGATGAAGAAGACCTGAAAGGTGATCGACAGCCCTGCGAGCGCGGTCGTCGACAGAAGCCCTGCGAACCACATATCGACCACGTTGTAGAGCGTGGTGAAGACCATGCCGATCGCCGCTGGAACGGCCAGCGCCCGGAAGTGCCCGGGAATGGAACCCTGCCTGAGGTTGCGCGCGCGTTTCATTGACTGATTTTTTTTGGTCACTTGCGATCGGACGTTCCCGCCGACATTGCCGCCAAGCTATACAGGCCCGATGATTAAGTATATACTTAATCCGAT
>JAUIDM010000169.1 GCA_030428915.1 Alphaproteobacteria bacterium
GTTCCCAGTCGCCAAGCGGCATGCGCAGCTGGGTCTCATGCCCCTTCATCACGCCGACCTTCTCGCCCGAGCGCGCAAGCGGCGCGAGAAGGTCGGTCAGAAGACCGATCCCGTCATCCTCCGGCCGGGGCGCCGGCCAGGTCCGGATGTCATCGAGCCATGTCTTGCGCATCAGGGCTGCGCCGATTTCTGGGATCACCGCGACGGGCTTGCCCGAGGCCGGGACGAACAGGAACCAGGGCCGGGTCGGACTTTGCCAGAACAAGGTCTGGAAGCCTGTGAAATAACGGACCTCGGGTTCCGTCATCAGCAGAAGCCCGGCGACCCCCTCTTTCGCCATGCGTGCCTGCACCTTGGCCGTGCGGGCGGCGAATTCCGCTTCGGAAAAGCCGCGTTCGGGGGCCTCAGGCCGCATCGCGCCCCTCCATGATCATCGCGAAGATCGCGGGATCGGTCACACCTTCCGACCCGATCAGCAATACGCGCGAGGCGTCGTTGAGCCCGAGCTTGGCCGAAAGGTCCGCGTCGGTCCGCGCGGCGATCAGCGCCGCCAGACCCGCGACCGCGCTTTCGCCCGCCTCGACTGCCGGGTCGCCCGGCAGCGGCCGTGCCAGAAGCCGCACCGTGGGCGCGACGATGCTTTCAGGGATGGTCAAAAAGTCGGACGCCTCCTGGGCCAGAATCTCCCATGCGAGCGGCGAGGGTTCGCCGCAGGAAAGACCGGCCATGAGGGTCTCTTCTTCGATGACGACCGACATGGGCGCACCGGCCTTCGCGCTCTCGAAGAGGCAGGCGGCCAGTTCCGGCTCCACGATCACCACGCGCGGCGCGGCGTCACCCCAATACTGGCGCAGTCCCGCCGCGACCCCGGCGGCAAGGCCGCCGACGCCGCCCTGCAGAAAGACATGGGTCGGGGCCTCGTGCAGTGCCTCGCAGATCTCGCGCGTCATCACGCCGTAGCCCGCCATCACATCGCGGGGCGGCTGGCTGTAGCCGGGCCAGGAAGTGTCGGAAACGACAAACCAGCCGTTTGCGTCAGCCTCGGTCTTGGCCAGCCGCACGGATTCGTCGTAATCGCCCGCGATGCGGATCACCTCGGCCCCAAGGTCGCGCATCGCCTCCGCCCGGCCTTCGCTGACCTCGGCATGGATATAGATGCGGCAGGGCGCACCGAAGCGCCGGCAGCCCCAGGCAAGCGAACGGCCGTGGTTGCCGTCGGTCGCCGACACGAGCGTGACATCGGCGCATTCGGACCGGTAGGTGCCGGTGCGGATATCCGCGAGGCTGACGTCCCGCCCCGTCCGCGCGGCCACCTCGCGCTGAAGCACGCGTTCGGCTGCATAGGCACCGCCCAGCGCCTTGAAGCTGCCGAGGCCGAACCGGGGCCCCTCGTCCTTGTACAGGATCGCGTCCACGCCGATCCGACGGGCGAGCGCGGAGAGAGAGAGCAGCGGCGTCGGCGCATAGCCGTCCCAGTGCGTGATCTCGGCGCGCGCATCTGCGAAATCCTGTTCCGTCAGAACCCGGCGCGCAGCGTCGCCGGCCTTCCGGACCGCGAAGACGTGGTGCAAGTGGGCGGGGGGCAGAAGTTCTGTCATTGGTCAGTCCTTTCGGGCAGGCAGTGGGTCCCGCACTAGCGCCGCCCGGCAGGCGGCACCAGTCGGCAGTCGCGCGTCATTGCTGTCGCGGTCCATCTCCCCTGTGCGGTTTGCTCCACCGCCGGTCTCGGCTTCGCGATGACGGGCGTGAGGCAGGACGCCAGATGCTGATGATACGCGCGCATACGACTTCCCCTTGGATCGCGGTGACCAGACTAGGCCAAAGCCGCGATTTATGGCGTCGAAGTTCAGCACATCGGCGATCAGATTCCTCGCCCGGACGTTACCTGGCGAGGTTTTTCGACGCTGCAGCCGAACTGAGCGGCGGGAAACCGATGCGCGACGTGGTCTTGTTGATCGCCCGCGCACGCTTCTTCAAGTGGTTATTTTTAAACAACCATTCCAGAACGCGTCGGATCTGGCGGAAGCGGTGGGATTCGAACCCACGAACGAGTCTCCCCGTCGCTGGTTTTCAAGACCAGTGCCTTCAACCACTCGGCCACGCTTCCGTCGGCAACGGCCTTATCCTGTTGCCCGCGATTCTGAAAGCCGGTCGCGGCTGAAATCCGCGTGCGCTGTGTCCCGGCCTTTCCTTGCCACAGACGACCGGCTAGAATAAGTTAAAACACGGCGAATGACGTATCCTTCGGATGCAAAACAGGCCGGTCGTACATCTGATTGCGAATAGTGGCGACCGTACTTTCTGGGCAGTTCAAACGCGGCGGTGAGTTCGCGTGAAATCGGGGGCGAACATGGATAGGCAGGGGAAACCGTGGCTCGGGGTCGCAATTGCCGCGACCTTTGTGCTGGGGGCATGCCAGACAGGAACTCAGGCGACGGATGGAACAGGCGCTGCGGCGCCTGCCGGTGCGGTGCCCGTGGACGGCTCGGTCGAGAAAGAGGTCGAAGCGCCCGAGGTCTTTCAACTGACAGCCAAGGGGCTCTGGGATGGCCGCCCGTCACTCGGTGGCAGTTGGGTCGCCCATCCCGACGTGACCGATCCGGAGCGGGTTCTGGTGCGCAACACCGCCAATGGCAAATCCATCACCGGCGCGCTGTTCCGGCGCGAACGCGACCAGCCGGGTCCGAGCCTTCAGGTCTCGTCCGACGCCGCCGAGGAGCTCGGCTTGCTCGCGGGTCAGCCGACGGAGCTGAGCGTCGTCGCCTTGCGCAAACAGGAGGTGGAGCTGCCACCGCCGCCGGTGCAGGCCGAGGCGACCGGGGTGGCGGCAGCCGCAAGCGACGGCGTCACGGCCGATGCCGCAGCATCCGAAACCGATAGCGCCGCCGGTACGCAGGCCGCGCAGCCCGCCAAGAAGTCCGGCGGTCTTTTCGGCTTCCTGCGCAAGAAACCACAGCCCGAAGCAGCGCCGGACCTGGCGGCAGATGCGCCGGTGGACGGCGAAGCGGTCCCCGAAACCGCTGCCGTTGCGGCCGAAATGGCCCCAGCGGCGGACATCGCCGCGACGCCCGAAGCCGTGGCCGAACCGACCCGGAAACGGGGCGGCGGTCTCTTTGGCTTCCTGCGCAAAAAGCCTAAGGAAGACGAGGCCATGGCCGCGCCGGTCACGGACGGCGTGACATCGGGCCCGATCGAACAGGCCCCGCTTGACGCGATCACCGGATCGGCGTCTGCGGCCCTCGACCGGGCGGACGCCCAAGGTGCGGCGGCCAGCCAGCCGCGTCTGGAACGGTCCTATATCCAGATCGCGACGTTCACCGCCGAGGGGAACGCGACCACGGCGGCAAACAAGGCCAAGTCAGCCGGGCTGACAGCGACCGTAATCCCGGAACAGGGTAACGAGAAACCCTATTGGCGCGTCCTCATCGGACCGGTCGGCTCGGTCGCGGAACGCGATGCGCTCATGTCCCGCGTGAAGGATATCGGCTTTGCCGATGCCTATCCCGTGGCCAGGTAACCGAAGGACAGACGAAACGATGCTCCGCCTCCTTGCCCTGCTGATCCTCGGGTTCTTTGCAGCCCTTCCTGCCCAGGCATTCGACACGAGGGCCCAGGCGGCCTGGGTCTATGACATGACGACCGACACGGTGCTTCTCGACAAGAACGCACATGAGAAGCTGCCGCCCGCCTCGATGTCGAAGCTGATGACCATCAACATGCTCTTCGAAGCCTTGCGCGACGGGCGCGTCCGGCTCGACGAAGAGTTCGCCGTCTCCTCCCGCGCCAAGGCGATGGGCGGCTCGACAATGTTTCTCAACGAAACCGACCGCCCGACGGTAGAGGAACTGATCAAGGGCATCGTCGTTCTTTCCGGCAACGATGCCTGCGTCGTCGTGGCCGAAGGTCTGGCGGGGACCGAAGAGGATTTTGCCAGGAAGATGAACGAACGGGCCAAGACGCTCGGCCTCGACGATTCCACCTTCGCGAACTCCTCGGGCTGGCCGCATCCGAACCAGCGCATGTCGATGCACGATCTTGGCCGCATCGCCGAACGGCTGATCGACGAGTTTCCCGAATATTACGGCTATTTCGCGCTGACCGAATTTGAATTTGACGGCCGCTCGCCCGACAACCGGTTCAACCGCAACCCGCTCTTGCATCTTGGCATCGGCGCGGATGGTCTCAAGACCGGGCATACGCAGGAAAGTGGCTACGGCCTTGTCGGCTCAGCGGTTCAGGACGGGCGCCGCATCGTCTTTGCAATTACGGGCCTGAGCTCGGAACGCGAGCGGGCAGAGGAGGCTGAGCGCGTCGTCAACTGGGCCTTTCGCGAATTCGTCCAGAAGACGGTCGCCGAGAAGGGGACCCGCATCGCCGAGGCCGATGTCTGGCTGGGCGAGGCGACGCGTGTCGGCCTTGTCGTGGGCGACGACCTCGACCTCCTGCTGCCCTCGCTGGCGCAGGAAACACTGAAGGCCAATGTCGTCTATACCGGCCCGATCGAGGCACCGATCGAGGAAGGCCAGACCCTCGCCGAATTGCAGATCGACATTCCCGGCATCCCGATGGCGACAGTGCCCCTGGTCGCGGAACAGGCCGTGCCGAAGGGCGGATTCACAAGCCGCCTGCGCACCGCCTTCGGCATTCTCGCCAAAAGGGTGATGGCCGAGATCGCCGGGATGCAAAGCTGACCGGCGGCATGTTCATCACGTTCGAGGGGATCGACGGGTCGGGCAAGTCGACCCAGGCCAGGATGCTGGCCGATCACCTGCGGGCCAATGGCCGCGACGTCGTGCTGACCCGCGAACCGGGTGGCAGCGCAGGGGCCGAGGAGATCCGCCGGCTGGTGCTGGAAGGTGATCCCGACCGCTGGTCGGCGGAAACCGAGATCCTGCTTTTCACCGCCGCGCGGCGCGACCATCTGGAGCGCGTCATCGACCCCGCTCTCAAGGCCGGCAAGGTTGTCATCTCCGACCGGTTCGCCGATTCGACCCGGATGTATCAGGGCCTCTCGCGCGGCGATCTGCGCGGCACCGTGGACCGCCTGCATGACATGATGATCGTGCGCGAACCCGACCTGACCTTTCTCATCGACATGGAGCCGGAAACAGGCCTCGCCCGTGCCAAGGGCCGCAACGGAACCGAGGAGAGGTTCGAGGATTTCGGCGCCGGTCTTCAGGCGCGGATGCGCGAGGGATTTCTTGCGCTCGCCGCCGAGTTTCCCGCCCGCTTCAGGGTGATCGACGGCGATCGCTCCCCAGAGATGGTCGCGGCAGAGGTCGCCGCCATCGCCGACCGGGCGCTGGCATGAGCGACGAAGGGCATCCCGAACCCGACCGGATCGAAGGCGCGCCGCATCCGCGCGACACCCAAGGGCTGATCGGGCAGGAGACCGCCGAAACGGCCTTTCTCGACGCCTATGCTTCAGGCCGCCTGCATCATGCCTGGCTCCTGACCGGCCCGCGCGGGGTCGGCAAGGCGACGCTCGCCTGGCGCATCGCGCGGTTCCTGCTGGCCACGCCCGAGGATGGCGGCGGCCTTTTCAGCAGCGCACCCGAGACGCCCGCAACGCTTGACATCGCGCCCGATCACCCGGTCGCGCGGCGCATCCATGCCGGCTCCGAGCCGCGGCTGTTTCCGCTCCGCCGCGCCTGGGACGAGGACAAGAAACGGCTGAAGACGGTCATCACCGTGGATGAGGTCCGTCGGATGAAAAGCTTTCTTCAGCTTTCCGCCACCGATGGCGGACGCCGCGCCGTCATCGTCGATCCGGCGGATGAGATGAACACCGCCGCCGCCAACGCCCTTCTGAAGATGCTGGAGGAACCGCCCCACGGCGTCACCTTCCTTTTGATCTCGCACCAGCCCTCGCGGCTCTTGCCCACCATCCGCTCGCGCTGCCGCGAACTCAGGCTTTCGACCCTTGCCCCCGATGCCCTTACCGACGCCATGCAGGCCGCCGGGGCAGAGACCGGCAACGCCACCGCCCTGGCAACCCTTGCAGGCGGCTCGGTCGGCGAGGCGATCCGGCTCACCAATCTTGACGGGCTGGAAACCTACGCCACCATCGTCAAACTCTTCGCCACCCTCCCCCGGCTCGACCGGCCACAGGCGCTGAAACTGGCCGAAAGTGCGGCCCAACGGGGGGCGGAGGAAAAGCTGTCTCTGCTGCTCGACCTCATGGACCTCTTTCTCGCCCGGCTCGCGCGCGCGGGGGCGACCGGCAGCACGGGGCCAGAGGCCGCGCCGGACGAGGCACAACTGCTCTCCCGCCTCGCCCCCCATGCAGCCGCCGGCCGCCGCTGGGCGGAGCTGCAGCAAAGCCTCGGCGCCCGCGCCCGCCACGGCCGCGCCGTCAACCTCGACCCCGCGGCGCTGATCCTCGACATGGTGCTGAAGATCGACGCAGCCGCCCGCGACACGATCTTGGCGTAAGCCAAATCCGCGCTCCACCCTCATTCCCCTCGGTCGAAAAACGCGCTAAAGGCAGGCCATGACCCGACCTGCACACATCACCGACAGCCACTGCCATCTCGACTTCCCCGACTTTGCCGGGGAGCTGGCGGACGTCATCGCCCGCGCCAATGCAGCGGGCGTGCATCGCATGGTGACGATCTGCACAAGGCTGAAGAACGAACCGCAGGTCCGCGCCATCGCGGAAAGCCATGCCAACGTGTTCTACGCAGCAGGCACCCATCCGATGAGCGCCGCCGAAGAACCGATGGCTACGGTCGACGACCTGATCCGCCTTTCCAAACACCCGAAATTCGTCGGCATCGGCGAAACCGGGCTCGACTACCACTACACCGCCGAGAGCGCCGATGTGCAGCAGACATCGCTCCGCATCCATATCGCGGCCGCACGCGAAACCGGCCTGCCACTGATCATCCATGCCCGCGCAGCGGATGCGGACATGGCCCGCATTCTGACCGAGGAACATGCGGCGGGTGCCTATAGCTGTGTCATGCATTGCTATTCCTCGGGCCCCGACCTGGCCCGCGCCGCGCTTGAACTGGGCTTCTACCTCTCGATGTCCGGCATCGCCGCCTTCCCGAAAAGCCAGGAGCTGCGCGACATCTTTGCCAGCGCGCCCCTCGACCGCATCCTTGTCGAAACCGACGCCCCCTATCTCGCGCCTCCTCCGCATCGCGGCCGGCGCAATGAACCGGCCTATACTGCCCATACGGCGAAGGTTGGCGCCGATATCTTTGGTATTTCCTACGAGGACTTCGCCGCCAGGACAGAGGCGAATTTCGACCGGCTCTTCACCAAGGCGGCAGCAGCCGCAAAGGCGGCCTGACATGGCGCGGATGCGCTTCACCATCCTTGGCTGCGGGTCCTCCGGCGGCGTGCCCCGCATCGGCGGGCTCTGGGGCGACTGCGATCCGGCAAACCCGAAGAACCGCCGCAGCCGCTGTTCGATGCTGGTCGAGCGGATCGGCGAAGAGGGCATCACCCGCGTCCTGATCGACACCTCGCCTGACATGCGCGAACAGTTGTTGCGCACGCAGATCGACCATCTCGACGCCGTCCTCTACACCCATTCCCATGCCGATCACGTGAACGGGCTGGACGATCTGCGCCAGCTCGTCTTTCTGACCCACAGGCGGGTCGCGGTCTGGGCCGACGCGCCCACGCAAGAGGCGCTCATGTCGCGCTTCGCCTATGCCTTCGTTCAGCCGGAAGGGTCCTCCTATCCGGCGATCTGCGACCTGCATACGATCCGGGGTACGGTCCATATCGACGGCCCGGGCGGGCGGATCACCTTCGACCCGTTCGAGGTCGATCACGGCGATATCGACGCGCTGGGATTCCGTATCGGAGACCTTGTCTATCTACCCGACGTGCTGGCGATCCCGGAACCGGTCTGGCAGAGCCACCTGACCGGGCTCGACTGCTTCATCGTCGACGCGCTCCGGCGCAAGCCGCATCCGACCCATGCGCATCTGGCCCTTACGCTCGAATGGCTCGACCGCGCCCGGCCCAGGCACGGCGTACTGACGAACATGCATATCGACATCGACCACGCTACGGTGGAGGCCGAAACCCCCGCCCATATCAGCGCCGCCTATGACGGGATGGTGCTGGAATACGAGGTCTAGGCCCCGGTGCCCGGCCTGCCGATCCAGACGCTTCTGGAAGTGACGCTGCCGGTCTTTCTGGTCATAGGTTTCGGCTATGCCGCGGTGCTGTCGCGCACCTTCAGCGATCAGGGTGTCGACGGGTTGATGAAGTTCACCCAGAACTTCGCGATCCCCTGCCTGCTCTTCCGCGCCATCTCGACGCTCGACCTGCATCAGACCTTTCAATGGCCGTTGCTCCTGTCCTTCTATACCGGGGCCACCGCGGGCTTCTTCGTCGGTCTTATCGGGGCAAGGCTACTCTTCGGCCGGCCCTGGACCGATGCGGTGGCGATCGGCTTCTGCTGCCTGTTCTCCAATTCGCTTCTTCTGGGTCTGCCGATCACCGAACGCGCCTATGGGTCGGGCGCGCTTGACGCGAACTACGCGATCATCGCGGTGCATTCGCCGTTCTGCTACGCCCTCGGCATCACCGCGATGGAGATCGCGCGCCATGGCGGCGCGGGGGTTGTCACCACGATCCGCGCGGTGATCTCCGCGATGATCAAGAACGCGCTGGTGATCGGCATCGCGCTCGGCTTCGCGGTCAACCTGTCGGGGACCGTCCTGCCCGGCGTGCTGACGGAGGCTATCGACCTGATGATCCGCGCCGCCCTGCCCGCGGCCCTTTTCGGGCTCGGCGGGGTGCTGGTGCGTTACCGGCCCGAAGGCGATCTGCTGACCGTGCTGTTCGTCTGCGCGGTCGGGCTCCTTCTGCATCCGTCAATCACCTGGGCTCTGGGGCAGACATTCGATCTGGCGCAGGCCCCGTTCCGATCAGCCGTGGTCACGGCGGCGATGGCGCCCGGGGTCAACGCCTATGTCTTCGCCAACATGTACG
>JAUIDM010000541.1 GCA_030428915.1 Alphaproteobacteria bacterium
GACGACCCCGTTACCGAAGTCTGGAACCTAGGCCATCGGGAAGCGGTCTTCGAACATGATGGCGAGCTGCGATCTGACAGCGTGCCATTCGCGGACCGAACGCTTCCACTCGGTCGATGTAGCATTGAGCGCCAGATAGATCAATTTCGCCGCGGCGTCTTCGCTTGGGAAATGGCCACGGGTTCTGACGGCTCGGCGGATCTTCGAGTTCAAGGCCTCAATGGAATTGGTAACCGGTATGAGGTTCTCGGTGCCGATGTTCGGCGTTGATTCTTTGATCAGGGTGTATGCTGCGAGCATCCGGGACAGAGGCACCGGGAGCACGAAGGTGCGGGCAGGCCGTTCTTATAGCATGAGCTGAGAGCTCGAGTTAGTAGCTGGCCGCCTCTGCGACTCGCCCGGTTGCGCCGAGAGCGCGAATCCGTAGTTGTCGTGTTGCCCGCCGCTCCCGTTGTTTTCAACTGGCAAGGGAGGCGCGCATGCAACGCGTGATCGGAATAGATATCCACCGGACTTTCGGGGAGGTGGTGATCTGGGAAAACGGTCTGACCCGACATGAAGGTCGGGTCGAAATGACCCGCACGGCCCTGGAGGGCCTCGGTCGGCAATTGAAGAAGACGGACGAGGTGGTGATCGAGGCGACCGGCAACTGCATGGCGGTGTCCCGGGTTCTGTCGCCCCATGTGAAACGGGTGGTGATTGCCAACCCCCTCCAGGTGAAAGCGATCGCCCATGCCCACGTGAAGACCGACAAGGTGGATGCGGCGACATTGGCGAGCTTGCATGCCGCTGGCTACCTGCCGGAGATCTGGACCCCGGACGCAGCGACGGAACGAATGCGCAGGCTTGTGGCGCGGCGCTATCAGGTCGTCCGGCACCGGACCCGGATCAAGAACGAGGTGCATGCCATCCTGCACGCGCATCTGATCCCGAAATGTCCGCACGCCGATCTCTTCAACAAGCGTGGCCGCGACTGGCTGAGCCGCCAGCCAGTGCCGGAAGACAAGCGAGCCGCAATCGCGCGCCATGTCCGCGAGTTGGACCGGCTCGGTGAGGACCTTGCCGTGCTCGACCGCGACATCGCCAAAGACGCGATCGATGACGAGGCAATCCAGCGGCTGCTGACTATCACGGGTGTAAATCTGACGGTTGCGGCCGGGCTGATGGCGGCGATCGGGAGTATCGACCGTTTCAACTCACCCCAGAAACTGGTGAGCTATTTTGGGTTGAACCCGCGGGTGCGCCAATCCGGCCTCGGCCCCGCCCATCATGGTCGGATCAGCAAGGCCGGGCGCAGCCACGCCCGCGCGATGCTGGTCGAGGCGGCATGGGCAGCGGCGAAAGCACCCGGACCACTGCGGGCTTTCTTCATCCGCATCCGAGCGCGCCGTGGTCATCAGATCGCCGCCGTCGCTGTCGCACGAAAGCTCGCGAGCCTGTGCTGGCACATGCTGACGAAGGGCGAGGACTATCATTGGGCCCGGCCAAGCCTGGTCGCCCACAAGCGCCGCGCTATGGAACTGGTTGCTGGCCAGCCACAGAAGAAGGGTAGCAAGCGCGGCGCGAGCTATGCCTACAACGTGAAGGAACTGCGCCAGCAGGAGGCACGGATCGCGGAGCACGCGGAAAAGAGCTATGAACAGTTCGTTGCCGCCTGGCGACCCCACGCCCCCGGGAAAGGCAGCGGGTGTGCGATCGCCTCAAATCGGCAGGGACTGAATGGGCTGCCCGGTGACGCTTCCTGCCGACACGCCACGCTTCGCCACGAGGTCGAACGCACTGGTGAAAAATAGCAGAAGCCCGCAGAAAAGTCTTCTCGATCTCATCCGTGGTGTAGATCA
>JAUIDM010000170.1 GCA_030428915.1 Alphaproteobacteria bacterium
CTGCGTCTTCGGCTGCCAGAGCCGGTAAAGGAAGTCGCCCCGCACGTGGCCGCCCCGCGACAAGGTATACGCCCCGCCCATCATGAAGAGCGTGCCATACATGATGAAGGACACATCGAGCGCCCAAGCGGTCGGGGCGTTCAGCATATAGCGGACAAAGACCTCATATCCCGTCCCTACGGCCATCATAACGATCAGCCAGGCAAATGCCTTGCCGAACCATGCCGACAAGCTGTCGGCGAAACGAATGTAAGCAAGCATCTCTCAGCGATCCGTGCTGTCCCGGTTGACAAGCCCGGCGGCATGAGGCCGCCGGGCTTCATGGTTTCGTGCCTTGCAGGTCTCAGAGCGCGAGCTTGCCCGGGAAGAAATGCTCATAAGCCTTGGCGTAGTCGGGCGCGTTCATAAGCTCATAGAACGCCACCTGCTCGGCCCAGGCCCTCTGGCTGTCGGTGATCTTCTTGAACATCGGATCCGTTTCCAGTTCGGGAAGGATCGCCGACCAGGCTTTGATCTGGCCATCGAGGATGTCACTCGACGTGCGCCGAACGGTCACACCGGCCTCGTCTTGCAGCCACTTCAGGTCGGCGGAGTATCTGCGCATGGCCTTGTTGGTGTTCGCCGTCGCCGAAGCCTCGACACCGTATTTCAGGATCGCCTGCAGATCAGGGTCGAGATCTTCGAAGAAGTCCCTGTTGAACAGGAACTCGAACTGCTCCGCCGCTTGGTGATAAGAGGACAGATAGTAGTTCTTGGCCACGTCCTGCGCGCCAAAATCCTTGTCCGACGACGGGTTGTTGAATTCGAACGCATCGATGACGCCCCGCTCCATCGCGGGTACGATCTCGCCGCCCGGAAGCTGGGCGACCGACAGGCCCATCGACTGAAGCAAGTCGGCTGCAAGGCCGACGGTGCGATACTTGAACCCCTGAAGGTCGGCAACCGTGCCGACTTCGCCCTTGAACCAGCCGAAGGGCTGGGCAAACATCGGGAATCCGAGGAACCCTACAACGTTCAGGCCAAGTTGGTCCTGTGTCAGTTCGCGGTACAGTTCGGCGCCGCCGCCCTCATAGAACCAGCCTAGCATGGCGGGCGAGGATGCGCCGAAGACCGGTCCGGTTCCGAACAGCGAAGCTGCCTTGCTCTTGCCATACCAGTAAGCACAGACGGAATGTGCGGAATCCAGTACACCGTCGTGGACGGCATCCATAACTTGGAAAGCCGAGACAACTGCACCGGCCGGAAGCACATCAACCTTCAGCCGTCCACCCGACATGGCTTCGACGCGGTCGGCATAGTCCTGGGCGAACTCCTGCCAAATGTTTGATGCGCCCCACGATGTCTGCATCTTCATGACGAGCGGTGCCTGCGCCAGCACCGCCGGAGCGGCAAGAACACCGGCTGACGCCCCACCCGCAAGCGCCGTCTTCCTCAGAAAGGACCGGCGGTTCAACCTTTCGTCTGTCATACTTTCCTCCCTTGTTGTCCCACCTTGAATGGTCTTTCGCAGCTCCCCGGGGCTGTGCAGCCCGCACCGCGCATATCGTATTGGCAGGTAGCTTCAGCTTAGATTTGCTGCCCTCCATTTCAATCGTTTGTTCTTCCTGCCTCCTCTTTAAACCGGGCGACCCCCGGTCAAGTTGTTCGAAATAAAGCAGAAAACCGGTAAAAGATTTTTACCAAATTCGACGCTTTCGGGCGCGCGACGGGCAACCTCACACCTCTACCCGGGATTCTGACAATAAAACCCGGGCCATAGAGTGATTCGCCACGTAGCATCCCGGCCATCTTCGAGCGGGGCACATCTCGGCAGGCGTTTCGGATATTTCGAGCGCTTTGCGGTCGTCGCCAACTGCACCTTTCCGCCCGGAACCAAGCCGAAGACACCGTGCGAGCGACTGCAGTCTCCGCAGGCTGGCGTTTTGCGCTCTAGGCACCTCCCGCCACGGCATTTTCTACTTCCAATACCCCCTGCCCGCGGCACGCAATCGCAATGCAAAGTGCGGCGAGGTAAAGGTGTCGCGGAACTTACCCGCTTATTGCGCAGGGCGTTTGGCTCGCTCTCTTGGCCTTCCGCTCGAAGACGATCGGTTTCCGAAAGTTGCCGTCGCCACTTTCCCCGGAGGAGTTCAGGCTGCGTCATGGCCGCTCAGGGTCCGACATTGAGATCCGGCAATCGCGACAAAGCCCGGCCTAGCTTTCTACAGGGACCACGCGCCGTCCTGAAACCGACTGCCGATTGCGGGTGAATCGGCCACGTTCTATCATAAATGCCTATTCATCTGTTTTTTTCGCGCCCGGGGGATCCGGCCATGACCACATGGACATTCCACGAAGCCGAAAACAGGATTGTCCGCGGGGACGAGGTGGCGCAACTCACGCCAAAGGCCGCTGCGGTTTTGTCCTGCCTTCTGCGACATGCCGGCCAGGTTGTCCCGAAGGAAACGATCCTGGCCGATGTATGGGCGGGGCTGAACGTCACAGAAGAGTTGATCCGCGAGTATGTTTTCGACATCCGTGCCGCACTTGGCGATGACGCACGAAATCCCAGGCACATTGAAACAGTCCGCGGCAAGGGATTTCGCCTGATCGGTGGCATCCAGCGGGCAACCGAAAACGATCCTTCTCGCGCAGGTACGCTGAAGCCGATAGTCGCGGTGCTGCCGATCGACAGCCAAATAAAAGACCCGCGAGTCATCGACGCCTGCAAGAGGCTTACCGAAACCATTGTTGGCGGGCTGGCAGGTCACAGGGACATAGAGGTGCTTTCACGGCGCTCGACGCTGGCCCTTGACCCTGCTTGCGACATTCGGGAAGCGGCACAGCGATTGTCTGCGGACTACCTTGTTGAAGGTAGCTTGGATTTTGCAGAGCCGGACATTTCAGCGTTCTTTCACCTGATTGATGGCCAGACGGGGCGCCATGTCTGGGCGCAACGGCTGGACATTCCCGAGAAAGATGGCCTCCCGGACTTCGAGGCACTGGGGAACAAGGTGGTCAATGCCCTCGCGGGCTGGCACGGCGAACTGCACCTGGCAGAATTCCGAACGGCCTCGCGCAAAAGTCCGGCGCAGCTCAACGCTTTTGAACATTTCATTCGCGGCTGCGATCTTGAACTGAACTTTGATGTGGAGAGTGTGCGCCGGTCGATCGAGCATCTCGACCGTTCGCTTGCGCTTGATCCGGATTTCGCGCGGTGCTGGGTGGTCAAGGCGATCATGCTGCAATGGTTCTATGACATGTTTGCAGAAAAGGACGAAGGTTTGCTTCGTCAGTCTCAGCAGGCGATGGCGCGCGCAATCTTGCTGGACCCGCGCGATCCCTTGACGCTGTCCCTGATGGCGCTTCAGCACGCCCGGGAAGGAGACATGACCGGTGCGAGGGAGGCAATGGAGCGCGCCGCCCCCGCCTGCGCCGCCGATGCCGACGCCAGCGTCTGTCTGGCCACCGCGCTGTGCGTCCTGTCCGGCGATTTTTCCCGGTCGAAGGCGATGTTCGAGCAAGGAGTGATTCTTAACCCGATGTATCCTGGCTGGTATCGATTTGTGGAGGCCCGGATATGCTTTTACTTCGGGGAGTATGAACGCAGCATCGCGGCGTCGCGATCGGGGCCGCAGCGGGTGTCGGCAATGCTCTATCGGTGTCTGTCCCGGATCATGTTGGGCCAGGTCGAAGCCGCCCGAACCGACTATGTCAATCTTCTGGAGCGTTACCCGTCGTTCGATTTCACCTTTTACGCCGACTACTTCCCGATCGCGGATCCTGCAGCAAGGAAGCGTTATGAAGCAGCAACGGACCGACTTGTCGCCTCCGGACCGCTGCCAAGCTGATCGTCAAACGGTGCTGGCGTGAACCATTTCGCGAAACGCGGAAAATGTTCACGCCAGCACGTTTGAGTTTGTACGCGGCCATGGCACCACGGCCGCGTAACATCAGTGGGTGAACTCGATCAGCTTTTGCTTGGAGCTGTCGGTGATCGCGGTGCAGATGATCCTGTCACCCGTGGTCGATGTGGCGGTGAGCAATCCGGCGTCGCCCATCTGGGTGCCGCTGTGGCCAAGCAGTGTGACCGATCTGTAGTCCCGCTCGACGCACCAGACCGAGAGGCTCGCGCGGCCTTGTGCGTCAGCCAGGCCGACGGCGAAACACTCGTTACCCAAATCGCTGAGCGAGAGCGATACGTCGCTGCCGATCTTGTCGCCCTGGCTGCCGGCATCGCCTACCGGGCGGATCACGTTGCCCTCCACTTCCCATGCGGTCAGGTTCAGGCGGCTGCAGCTTTCATCACGGGTCGCCGTGACGAACAGGTCCGACCCGAAGCCGAGGACCGAGCATTGCTCAATCGACCAGCCCTGAGCGCCGCTATCGGCGATCTGGACCAGCGTGTTGCCGTCGTCGCTCACATCCCAGAGGCGCAGTCGAAGCCTGCCGGATTGCGCGCTGCGTGAGCAACTGATCACCCCTGATCCACCTGCGGACGACAGTGCCAGGCGGTCGATGTCTTCCGGCGAAGGTGCGCCGGATCCAAGTCGCTCCACCTCTGCGGATGTGACGTGCCAGGCCGCCAGCTTCTCTTTGCCTTCCTGGGTTCTGAACGCAGAGACGATGCGTCCGCCGCCGAGGCCAACGACGCGGGGCAGGTCGGCATTGCCCGCCTGGTTGCCACTGTCGGATACGCGGGTCAGCGTGCCGTCGGCGCTCCGTTCCCAAACGATGATCTCGTGTCGGCCACCGCTGGTTTGCGTCGCGACCGCGATCAACCCGGACGATGCCTCAACCACGGCATGATCCTGCACCGCGCCGGCCTGGTTGCCGCTGTCCGACTGCCGTACGATCGCATTCCCGTCGACTTCATAGGAGAACAGCCGCAACCGGTTGTTGGCCGCCATTCGGGTGGCGGTCACGATGACATTCGGGCCCAGCCCGACGGCCTGATGATCCGCCGTTGCATCCTCAGTGTCAGAGCTGTCCACACCCCGCGCCAGGTCGCGCGGTCGTTCGCGCGACGGCCAGAGCATGACCTTGTCGACCTCAGCGGAGGTGCCTGCCGCAGGCAGAGAGTTGCCGTTCAGTTCAAGCCAGTCGGCATTCGACAGGCTGGGGTCCGAATTGTCGACACCTTGCGTGTAGACATCACGAAAATGCAGTGGGCGCAGCGTCCGCGTGTCTGCATCGAGCACATCCACGTGCAGATGCGGCGCGGTGGACGAGCCCGAATTGCCACCCAAGCCAAGATATTGGCCGGCGCGCACCTCCGTTCCGACTTCCAAGGCCGGATCGATGCTCCAACGCATCAGGTGAAGGTAGCGGGCGATCTCGTTTCCATGGCGTATTTCGACCTTGTTTGCCCCGGGCACGTCGGTCTTGCAGCCCGGCAGGTTGTCATGACTGTTGCGGCGCACCGCCGTCACCACGCCGTCGGCCATGGCATATACCGGCCGGGCGAAGTAGCGAAAGTCGAGGTTGTTCGCACCGTTGGTGCCCGGCATCAAACCCGATGGCGCACCGCCATCGGCATCGAGGAACTGGCATCCCGTATCGAAGGCAAAGCGCTCGTTCCCCTTGTGATGCGAATTGTTCGTTCCACTCGACCCGGACCAGAACTCCCCCGGGCGCAGGTCCCGCGCCTTCATCGGGTAGAGATATGTGCCGGTCTCGGTGCCGTTGTCATGGGTTGCGGGTTGCACGTCGCGCACGACCACCACATCCTCTTCGAGCCCGCCTGCGGCAAAGCGGAACGACAGCCTCACACGATCGACCGTGCCATGTTCGAAGAACACGTTCTGGCAGCGGCCATTTTGGATTTTCTGCAGGTGAAGCGATCTTGTCTGACCTGCCGAAAAGCTCGGACCGTCGGTGTCGGTCTGGCCGAACACATCCGTCACGCCGGCGGCACCGATCTGCGAAGCCGCGAACAGGATCTGCGGGCCCGCCGGCGCCAGCAGCCCACCGCTTTCGGCCAACAGATCGATGCGAAGTTCCGTCAACCTGATGGCAAAGTCGCTGGCGTTCCTGATCCGCGCACGCAGCGCCATGATTCCGGTGCCGGCTTCGCCGCCTGCCAATGGCCCGGCGTGGGAATAGACGACCGCGTTTCCGTCCTGCGGGAAAATCTCCTCGATGACCGCCGAGATGCCGACCGTCGTGATGTCGCCCGACCCGGGAAAGTTGACCTGTGAGCCGCCCGGCGTACGCTCGCGCGCCGTTTTTTCAATAACGTTGTCCGTCATTTCAATCTCCATTCTGACAATGCAATCTGCCTGCGGTAATTGCCGCAGCAGGACGGAGTCTAACGCAGCACCAAGCTTTGTTTCGTTGAGTTTTCGTTGAGTTTTGCGCAACGCTTTTGCAATGAGCCTGTCGCACGGACAACGGCACCGTTTTCGACGTTGATCACGTCCGCGTCGACGAAAAATCCCCTCGCACCAACTCTTTAAGTTCGTTTCGTTTCCGGCACCCGCCCTGTGCACGGGGATTGAATGATCGAAAGCAATCCCCATGCTTCGGGGGCGGGGCACCAGATCTGCCAGCCGGCGCCCTGCCGAAGAACGACAGCGTTGTGGTCTGCGAAAGAGGCGACAGCCGAGGGCGATCCGTCAATCAGATCGAGCGCGGCAAAGCGGCGAATGTGATCCTCCGCTTTCGGCCCGGTCAGTATGAAGACCATCCAGTTGTCGGATACCGGAAGCGCAGCCCAACCATCCGCATTCCAGCCGGAGTGTGGGGGCATCCCGTTGTCGTGCCGCCAGAGCGCCCGATCCCGACCGATCCGGATCAGTGCGTTTCCAAGTGCCCCAAGCTCACCACCAAAGCCGAGTTCGACCGACGGATGCCCCTCGGCGAAGGCGGCGATATTGCCCGCAATCTGCCAAAGTGGAGGCGGTTCGGCCACGCCAACCTCCGCCCCGTCCAGCTTCAATGACATGCCGGGCCGCGGGATGGCATCGGTCCAATTACGTTCAGTCATGAAGCCGCTCCCCCGCGGGATCGAAGATACAGGCCGGGGCGATGCGTGCGCGCCTCGCGGCTCCCAGATGGAACAGTTCGACCACCTCGCCTGTGCGCGACAGCCCGCCTTCAATCAACGCCAGCGCGTGGTGCCCACCGGCCCCAGGCGCGGGCCCGGATGACGTGACAAAACCCTGCGAGTGACGCGGGCTCCCCGCAGAGAAGGCATGGGCGCCGGTGGGCAAGGCGCCACCGTCGTCCTCGGCAACAAGCCCGACCAGTTGTTTGCGATCCGTCCGTTTTGCTTCGGGTGTAAAGAGAGAGCGCTTTCCGACAAACTCATCGCTGCGCCGTTCGCGCGCAGCGGTCCAACCAAGATCATGCGGCATTGTCACACCATCGGTGTCTTTACCAACAAGGATGTAACCCTTTTCGGCCCGCAGGAGCATGACCGCCTCCAACCCTATGCGCCGCCCGCCTTCGGCTTCCAGCGCGCGGACGAGCCGTGCCTCGACGCCGGCAGCCTGTCGGGCCGGAACGGAGATTTCATAACTTCTGTCCCCGGTGAAGCTGATCCGGGCGATCCTGAGCAATACGCCATCGCTATCGGTTTCAGCCACCGACATATGCGGCAATCCGGGATCGGGCAGACCGGCACGGCTCAGGATGGTGCGCGCAGCCGGGCCTGTCAGCGACAGGGTGGACCAAAAGGCGGTGCGGTCGATGATGACGACGCCATCGCAGCCGAACCGGTCCTGTCGCGCATCCTCCAGCTTCAGGATCACGCCCGCGACATGCGAGGATGAGGCCGACATCACGAAATGATCGTCGGCAAGGCGCAGCACAACGCCGTCATCATAAACGATGCCGGTTTCGGACAGCATGAATCCGTACCGCGCGCGGCCGGGCTTCAGCGTCGACATCCGCACGTAACCGGTGAAGTCCAGAAGCTCAGCGGCGCGGGGACCGAGGATTTCGATCTTGCCAAGGGGCGAGGCATCGTAAAGCCCGGCGGTGGCGCGGGCTGCCCGTGCCTCCTCCAGCGCCAGCGCTGGCTCCTCGCCCTCACCATAGACGGCGGGACGAAGCCAGCCGCCATATTCACGCAGCCGTGCGCCGGCAGCCCTGTGTGCCGCTTCCAGCGTCAGTCGTCTGGGCGGGCTGAAAAGCGCGCCGCGCCGCCGCCCGCCGATGACCGCAAGGGGAACAGGCTGGACCGGTGGGCGAAAGGTGGTGGTACCCGTTTCCGGGATCGTGCGCCCGATCAAACCCGCCATCGCCGAGAGACCGGCGAAGTTGGACGTGCGCCCCTGATCCGTTGCCATGCCCAGCGTCGTATAGCGCTTGAGATGCTCGACCGAGGTATAGCCCTCGCGTGCGGCGATGCCCACATCCTTCAGCGTGACATCGTTTTGCATGTCGACCCAGACGCGCCCCTTCAGCGCCGGGTCGGGCCGCAATGCGGCAAAGGACCAGCGTGTTTCCCGGGTCGGTCGGGGTGCGGAACCGGACCCGCCGCCTGCTGCATGGCCTTCGGCCAACGCATCAGCAAGATCATAGCGCGCATTTGCGGCGCCGACGGTCGTGACAGCGGACGTTCCGGGACGTGGAACAAGCGCATCCCGTGCCTCGTCCCAGTCAAGCCTGCCGCCTGCCTGGCAATGAAGTTGAACAGACGGCGTCCAGCCGCCCGCCATCAGCACGGTATCGGCGTCATATGGCTGACCATTGAGAACCGCGCACCGCACGGCGCCGCGCCCCTTCGCGGCTTCGATCCGTGTGCCGCGCAGCAACCGAACGCCCTCGGGCGCATCCGGGGTCAGGTCGCGCGCATCGGCAAGCGTCACTTCGGCCCCCGCAGCGCAAAGGGCGCCCGCGGCCGGATAGGCCCCGTCACCCGCCGTGGCGAGAACGATCCGACGCCCTGCCACTGCCCCTTGCAGCGCCAGATGATGCAGTGCGGCCTCGGCGCTCATGACGCCGGGCAGGTCATTCCCGGCGAACCA
>JAUIDM010000542.1 GCA_030428915.1 Alphaproteobacteria bacterium
CGATCCGCCGGAGCAGGGTCAGCGTCCCGCCCGAGGCGAGCCGTTCCGGCGCCATGTAGAGCAGACGGAGTCGGCCTTCATCCAGCGACCGGAAGACCTCTTCGGTCTCCTCCTCCGTATTGCCCGAAGTCAGCGCTCCCGCCCCTACCCCGGCCTCGCGCAACGCGCGGACCTGATCCCGCATCAGCGCGATGAGGGGGGAGATGACAACGGTCACGCCGTCGCGCATCAGCGCGGGCAACTGGAAGCACAGCGACTTGCCGCCGCCTGTCGGCATAATGGCCAGCGTATTTTGCCCGCCCGCCACAGCCGAAACGATCTCGGCCTGACCTGGACGAAAGGCGGAGAATCCGAAGACGGAGGAGAGAAGTCCCTCGGCGCGGGTCATTGGCTCGCGTTCTTGTTGGCTCGACGGCCGCAGAATCTCACAAGCCCCGGTCGGGGGCAAGGCTCAGTAACCGTAGAAAAGACCCGCGTTGTTCACGAGGATGATGCGCAGCACGATGAGGCCGATGAATGCGACAAGCGGCGCGAGGTCCAGCCCCGGGGTCTGCGGCAGAAAGCGGCGGATCGGGGCATAGATCGGCTCCAGAAGCCGGTTCAACCCATACCATATCTGCGACACGATCGGCTGACGCAGGTTCAGTACCTGAAAGTTGATCAGCCACGACATCACGATATGGGCGATCATGATGAACCACATCACATCGAGAAGCAGCATCAGGATCTGGAACAGTGACTGCATCTTGCTCTCCGGCAACTCAGGACGGGATCAGAGGTAAGCGGTCAGGGATGTCCGTGCAACCGTCTGCAGCGTTCCGGCGTATCGTTGAATCGGATTTCGAACCTTTTTCGGTCGAACTCCGACGCTTTTCCCAATGTGACTCGGAAACGGTTTAACGCCACGTCGCGGTTGATCTTCCACGCCCGAACGATGCCCATGACGGCGATCCAGCACCGGAGACTGCCCCATGTATCCCTTCGTCCGCATGATCAAGGAACTCGTGATCAGCAGCCGTCAGGCCCCGCTTGGCCTGACCGACACGCACCATTCGCGCCATAGATGCTGGCCCTGGGATCTGGATCTTTGGGCCGAGCTGAACAATGGCCGCACGCTGACCATCTACGATCTCGGTCGTATTCCGCTGGCGATCCGCACCGGGCTGGGCCGGGTTCTGAAGAAAGAGCGCTGGGCGATCACCGTCGCGGGCAGTTCGGTTCGCTACCGCCGTCGCGTGCGGATGTTCGACCGGATTGACATGGTCAGCCGCTGCATCGGCTGGGATGAGCGTTTCCTTTACATGGAACAAAGCATGTGGCGCGGGGGGGAATGCACCAGCCACATGCTGCTGCGCTCTGCCGTCACCTCGTCCAAGGGGATCGTGCCGCCGTCCGAAGTGCTGGCGGCACTGGACCAGCAGGCGGAAAGCCCCGCCCTGCCCGACTGGGTCCAGGCCTGGATCGCGGCCGACGCCAAACGGCCCTGGCCGCCGGCAGTATAGCGGCGCCCAGACCTCACCTCCTTGCGCCCCGCCGCCTTTTCGGGCTTGATCGCCCGCAACAGGCAAAGGGACAGGCGCATGTCGGTATCGGCGAGGAAACGGATCTGGGGCTGGTGGTTCTTTGACTGGGCCAGCCAACCCTACAACACGCTTCTTCTGACTTTCATATTCGGTCCCTATTTTGCCGAGCTTGCGCGGGACCATTATCAAACCAATGGTCTTGACCTGGAGGCGTCGAAAGCAGCGTCACAGGCCTACTGGACCGCGACGCAGACCGTGACCGGCATCATCATCGCCGTGCTGGCGCCGGTTCTGGGCGTCATCGCGGACGGGCGCG
>JAUIDM010000171.1 GCA_030428915.1 Alphaproteobacteria bacterium
CCCTCGACGCAGTTTAGGCCGGGGCGCGACCCGCGTCCTGCGGACGACGGCCCGCCCACCCGGCCTTCGCGGGTGCCCGGAATGGAGAGGATTGGCATGGGGATTGAGGTTCGGGCCGAAAGCTTCCGGCTGGCGGAGGTGTTCACCATCTCGCGCGGCTCGCGGACCGAGGCGAAGGTGCTGACCGCGACGGTGACGCGGGGCGGCGCGACGGGGCGGGGCGAATGTGTGCCCTATGCGCGCTACGGCGAGACGCTTGAGAGTGTCGCGGCCCAGATTACGGGTCTGCCGGGCGATATCACCCGCGAAGAGTTGCAAGAGGCGCTGCCTGCGGGGGCGGCCCGCAATGCGGTCGATTGCGCGCTCTGGGATCTGGAGGCGAAGCGCGCGGGGCGGCGGGTCTGGGATCTCGCGGGCCTGCCCGCGCCGGCGCCGGAAATCACGGCCTATACGCTGTCGCTCGACACGCCCGAGAATATGCGCGCGGCGGCGGCGAGACATGCCCATCGGCCGCTTCTGAAAATCAAGCTCGGCACGCCCGACGACATGGCACGGCTGGAGGCGGTGCGCGCGGGTGCGCCCCGGACGAAGATCATCGTCGATGCGAATGAGGGCTGGACGGCGGAGGTCTATTCCGACCTTGCCCCACATCTTGTCCGTCTTGGCGTGGCCCTGGTGGAACAGCCCCTGCCCGCGGGCGGCGACGGGATGTTGGCCGAAATCGCCCGTCCGTTGCCGGTCTGCGCCGATGAGGCCTGTCACGACCGCGCTTCGCTGGCGGGGCTCAGTGGCAAGTATGACATGGTCAATATCAAGCTCGACAAGACCGGCGGACTGACCGAGGCGCTGGCGCTGAAACAGGCCGCCTTGGCGGAGGGCTATGGGCTGATGGTGGGCTGCATGGTTGGCTCCTCGCTTGCCATGGCGCCGGCGGTGCTGGTGGCGCAGGGGGCGGCTGTCACGGATCTCGACGGGCCGCTGCTGCTGGCCGAAGACCGCGACCATGCCTTGCGCTTCGATGCTGCGGGGGTTCATCCGCCCGAGGCGGCGCTTTGGGGCTGAACGGTGTTTCGCCCGCCGGCGCGGGCGACCCGCTGGGGGCGCTGCCCCCAGACCCCCGGGGTATTTGGACAATGAAGAAGCGGGCGGGTCTTGAACTCACCCCCGGAACAGCCGATGAGACTGGAAGCCACAGAAGGAAATCCGCATGAGCCGCATCGTCTATGTCAATGGAGAATATCTGCCCGAAGAGCAGGCGGTGGTATCGGTTTTCGATCGCGGCTTCCTGATGGCTGACGGGGTCTATGAGGTGACGAGCGTTCTGGGTGGCAAGCTGATCGACTTTGCGGGGCATTGCGCGCGGCTGAACCGGTCGCTCGGGGAACTCGACATGGCGCGTCCCTGTTCGGATGAGGAGCTTCTGGCGATCCACCGCGAACTGGTGGCGCGAAATGGAATCGTGGACGGGCTTGTCTACCTTCAGGTCACGCGCGGCAATCCCGGCGACCGCGATTTCGTCTTTCCCGATCCGGATGAAACGAAGCCGACGCTGGTGCTCTTCACCCAGTCGAAGCCCGGTTTGGCCGAGAGCCCGGCGGCGAAGACCGGCTGGAAGGTGATCTCCATCGACGACATCCGCTGGGGGCGGCGCGATATCAAGACGACCCAGCTTCTCTATCCCTCGATGGGAAAGATGATGGCGAAAAAGGCGGGGGCGGACGATGCCTGGTTGATCGAGGACGGGTTCGTGACCGAAGGCACGTCGAACAATGCCTATATCGTCAAGGGTGGCAGGATCATCACCCGGGCGCTTTCGAACGACATCCTGCACGGCATAACCCGCGCCGCAGTGCTGCGTTTCGCCTCCGAGGCGCAGATGCAGGTCGAGGAACGCAGCTTTACCATCGACGAGGCGAAGACGGCGGACGAGGCCTTTGTCACCTCTGCGTCCGCTTTCGTCATGCCGGTCGTGGAAGTGGATGGTGCGGCGCTTGGGGATGGCCGGCCCGGGCCTGTCGCCACGAGGCTGAGGGAAATCTATCTGGAGGAAAGCCTGAAGGCGGCGGTCTGAGTCCGGGCTGCCAGGCCGGAGGTTCTCCACCCCGGACCCCTGGAAGGTAGTTCCGAACAGACGAAGATCAGGCGCTTTGCACCAGGTGCAGGGTCACGGCGGCGTAGAACACCAAGCTCGCCGTCAGCACGAAGACATGCCAGATCGTGTAGTGGAAGGGCAGGCGCTCGAAGAGATAAAAGGCGACGCCCCCCGTGTAGAGCAGGCCGCCGGTGAGGATCAGGATCAGGACCGGCATCGACAATGTGTCGAGGAACGCGCCCCCGGCGATCAGACCGGCCCAGCCCATGCCGAGATAGAGCGCAAGCGTTGCCGCACGAAAGCGGTCGGGTGCGACGAGTTTGATCCCCACCCCGGTCAGCGCAGCCGTCCAGAGCCCCACGAGCAGCCACAAACCATGCCCCGACAGCAATGTGAAGGGCGTGTAGGTGCCCGCGATCTTCACGTAGATCGCCGAATGGTCGAGCCGTTTCAGGACGTCTCCCCAGCCGGGATGGGGAACCATGTTGTAGAGCGCCGAACAGAGGATCATTGCAATCAGCGCAAGCCCGTAGACCGTGACCGCCAGCATTGCGGTGAAATCGCCGCGCAGGAGGGCGGCCGTGGTGATAAGCACCGGAACGGCGATCAGGACAAGCGCCAGCCCGGAGGCGTGGATTACCGCATCCGAAAGGCGCTCGGCCCTGCTGTACTCTGTGCGTTCCCTCAGAAGCGGCATGAGGGAAGTCTAGCAGGCCGCCGGTTTCAGAATAGGGCAGCGTCGGTAAACACTTGGTGTCGGAACTGACATGATCCCGTGAAGGGGCCTCAGGCGGCGCGGCCGTAAAAGCCGATGCGCTCTTCGTCGGTGAACCGCACCCCCGGACGATCGTAGAAGGAATAGACCGAAATGATGCGCGCGCGCGGGCCTTCCACGGGTGTCACGCGATGCGCGGTATTCCGGCCCTTGAAGACATTGAGCGTGCCGGGGGCGAGCGTGAGCCGTCTCAGCTCCGGGTCGGTCCCGGCCAGTAGTCGGGCCACGCCGTCGTAATTCGGATCATCGTCGCTGCGCAGGTCAGAGCGGTATTCGAACTCTCCCCCGGTCTCGGGCGCCTGCAACAGGAGCGTCGTGGTGAATTCGGAGCGGTCGAAATGCCAGTTCAGAGCTTCACCCCGCTGGTATTGCATCGCGTTCACACCGGCCAGCGCATCGTCCATCGGATAGAGCGCGGGTTTGTCCATCGTGGCGGCGAGGAAACCCGCGAAATCCGGCCAGCGATAGAGCGCCTCGACAGGTCCGCCGATCTGGTCGCCGCAGAGCGTACGACTGATGGTCTCGACCTCGCGCAGCGCCGGGTGCCGGGGGTCGATGCCAGGCACATTCTTCCGAAAATAGATGTTGTGACGACGGGCATGGGTGAAGGCTTCGGAATCGAATTTCGGCACGATCTGCGTCAGGATATCGGCGCGCGCTCCGGGTGTCAGAAAGTCGGGGAGATTGAACATCCCGTCCCGCGCCAATGCCGTCCTGCAGCGGGTGACAAGGTCCTGCCACTCTGCCGATCCGCGACGGTCGAGCGGATAGAGATCGAGATTGACGATATCTTTCATGCTGTCCTCCCTGTCGCGTGGAGGCTCGCGCGGGCAGGGGGCCGTTGCAACGCGGATAAATTTCGTGGAGCATAAGAAATACTTTCGGAGAATGAATGCCCCATCTGCCACCCCTCAATGCGATCCGCGCCTTCGAGGTCGCCGCGCGCGCCGGAAGTTTCGTCGCTGCGGGGGCCGAGCTTGGCGTGACCTCGGCAGCCGTAAGCCAGCAGGTCCGGACACTTGAGGACCATCTTGGCAAACGGCTTTTCGAACGGCAGGGAAACCGGATCACGCTGACCGATGCCGGGCGTGCGATCTATCCGCGGATCGAACATGCCCTGACCGACCTGGCGGCGGTGGCGTCAGAACTCGGCGAGGGACGGATGCGGTCGCGGCTTGTCTTCTCGGTGATCCCCTCGGTCGCGGAATGGTGGCTGATGCCGGCCCTGGCAGGGTTCGGCGGGCGGGAGGGGATCGAGATCCGGGTCGAGGAGGATACGGTCAGTTTCGGTCGCGACGGCGTCGATCTGCGGCTGACCTACGGGGCCCATGCCTATCCCGATCATCAGGCGGAGCGGCTCTTTCGCGATCAATTCATCGCCGTGCACGCGCCGGGCTTTGCACTTCCCGCACGGGGCGTCGCGGGGCTGCCGGACAGTGCGTTCATCCACACGGATTGGGGCGCCTCCTATGCAACGCAGCCCGCCTGGGCGCAGTGGTTCGCGGCAATCGGGGGCGACCGCCGTCCCGATCCGCAGGCGGGGCTCAAGGTCGGCATGACCGGTCTTGCGCTGTCCGCCGCCCGCGCGGGGCTTGGCGTCGCCCTCGTTCCCGCAAGACTTGCCAAGGCCGAGATTGACGCCCGGCTATTGGTCCGGTCGGACGATGCCGTCCTGCCGATGTCGTGGGATTACGTGCTGGTCTGGCCTCGGGCCCATGCGCGGCGGGCGCTGCTTCAGGATCTTGTCGCGCATCTGCGCGCGGCTGGCGCGTCAGGCTGAGCCGGCTCAGCTGTCTTTCGGCCCCACATTCTCACGGAACGCCACCTCGAAGGCGGCCTGCTTGGCCGCATCCGCCTCGGTCTGGTGCGCGGCGCGCCACTCCTCGTAGGGCATGCCGTAATACACCTCGCGCGCCTCGTCCTTGGTCATCTCGATGCCGCGTTCGGCGGCGGCCTCCTGATACCAACGCGCGAGGCAGTTGCGGCAGAAGCCGGCGAGGTTCATCAGGTCGATATTCTGCACATCCGCGCGTTTTTCCATCAGGTGATGGCGCAGCGTGCGGAAGGCGGCGGCTTCGATCTCGATCCGGGTCTGGTCGTCCATGTTGGTCCTCCAAAAACGTTTCGGGTTTTCTGTTAAGCAAGGAGCGGAATTCGAACGAAAAAGGCTCGAATTCCGATTCAGTGCAGCCCGAAACGCTATTCGCTCAAAGATTGGTGTCGGCAAGCGCCGCTTCAAGGATGGGCGCCAACCGGTCGGCCCAGGCGATCTGGCCGTCCTCTGTCCGGATCAGATCATGGCGGATCTCGATCAGCACATTGGGGCGGCCCTGTTTCAGCGCGTGCCGGTCGATGGAATCGCCGTCGAGATGGCCGCCATAGGGCTCGTTCTCTCCCACGTTCAGGTCGGGTTCGGCGTGCAGCCTTTCGAGGATGGCAAGCGAGAGTTTCGGATCGAGGTGTGAATACAGGATTCCGACCTGCCAGGGCCGGTCGCCACGACCGAACAGGCGCGGCGTAAAGCTGTGGACGGCGCAGATGACAGTATCCGGTCTGCGAAGCGCGAGCCCCTCCAGCGCATCATGATAGGGCCGGTGAAAGGCGTTTAGGCGGCGCTCGGTCTCAGCGGCATCGACATCACGATTCACCGGGATGATCGTCGAGTCGTAAAGCTTCATCACCAGCGTCGGATCGTCCTCGCCGCGGTTGGGATCTATGACGAGGCGCGAGAAATCCGAAAGGATTGCGGGCGCGTTCAGCCGTTCCGCCAGCCGCCGCGTCACCCCCGCGGCCCCGATATCATAGGCGATGTGGCGTTCCATATCGACGGGCGCAATGCCCAGGTCGCCACCGCCGATGCACTCAGGCACCCGGTTCGTCGCATGGTCGCAGGTGACAAGCCAGCGCGAGGGGCGTTCAGCGCCGACGATCTCGAAAGGTTGTGTCGTCATGTGGTCGTCATCATCGAATGGCATCCGTCCAATAACCCGGCGGGCGGCAAAGCGCCAGTTGCCGTGGCCCGGCTTTTCCGCCATAGAGGGGCGAATTTCGATGATAGCGCAAACGGAAAAGATGCCATGACCGGGATGAGACGCCTCAGGAACGTAAAGATCGTCGCCACGCTCGGCCCGTCGTCGAGCGATTATGAAACGATCCGGGCGCTGTTCGATGCCGGCGCCGACGTGTTCCGGCTGAACATGAGCCATGGCAGCCACGAAGAACAGGCCGCCCGCCACAGGATCATCCGGCAGATCGAGGCCGATACCGGCCGACCCATCGCCATCCTCGCTGACCTTCAGGGTCCGAAACTGCGCGTGGGAACCTTTGCGAAGGGCGAGGAAGAACTGGAAGAGGGTGCTTCCTTCCGCTTCGACCTTGATCCGGCCGAGGGCGATAAAACCCGCGTCTGCCTGCCGCACAGGGAAATCTTTGCCGCGCTGGAACCCGGCGCCTCGCTACTGGTCAATGACGGCAAGATCCGGCTTAAGGTCGACAGCTGCGGTGCGGACCACGCCAATTGCACCGTCACGACGGGGGGCACGATTTCCAACCGCAAGGGCGTGAACGTGCCCGATGTCGTGCTGCCGCTGGCGGCCTTGTCCGAGAAGGACCGCGCCGATCTGGACTTCGCCTGCGAACTGGGGGTCGACTGGCTGGCCTTGTCCTTCGTGCAGCGGCCGGAGGATGTGGAAGAGGCCCGCAAGCTGGCGCGCGGCCGTGCCGCCATCCTGTCCAAGATCGAAAAACCGGCTGCGGTGAAGGCCTACAAGGACATCCTCGCGGCTTCGGACGGGATCATGGTCGCGCGCGGCGATCTGGGCGTCGAACTGCCCGTCCATTCGGTGCCGCCGATCCAGAAGCAGCTGGTGCGTGGTGCCCGCACGGCGGCGAAACCGGTGATCGTCGCCACTCAGATGCTGGAATCGATGATCGAAAGCCCGATGCCCACCCGGGCCGAGGTCTCGGACGTCGCCACCGCGATCTATGAGGGCGCCGATGCGGTCATGCTCTCGGCCGAAAGTGCCGCCGGCGACTATCCGGTGGAGGCGGTCGCGACGATGGACAGCGTCGCGAAATCGGTGGAGGCAGACCCGACCTACCGCGAGGTGATCGAGGCCTCGCGCCGCGTCAGCCGCACCACCATCGCCGATGGCATCGTGGCCGCCGCGCGCGAGATTGCCGAGGCGACGGATATCCATGCGATCTGCTGCTTCACCCAGTCGGGCACGACGGCAAGCCTTGTAGCCCGCGAACGGCCGAGCGTGCCGATCATCGCGCTGACGCCGATCCCGGCGACCGCGCGGCGGCTGAGCCTGACCTGGGGCATCCACTGTGTCCTTAGCAACGAGATCATCGATCGATTCAAGATGGCTGTCGTCAGCGCGGCGAAGGCCGCCAGGGAATACGGGTTCGCGACCGAGAAGGACCAGATCGTCGTGACCGCCGGCGTGCCCTTCAACGTCAAGGGCACGACAAACATCCTGCGCGTCGCGCCCTGCGACGAACGGCTGATCTTCAGGACCGATCCGGAGTAGGGGCGGCGCAGGGCTGTCACGTGCCCCGGTTGCACGCGTTGACTTACGACGGTTTTCGAGGTCGCCTGGTCTCGGGGATCGAGCCTGAGGAGAGGACTCTTTGGACTTCGTGCAAGACATGATTGCGTGGATCTTTTCGCCTGCGGGCGGCTGGGCTATTCTTCCCACGCTGGCGGTGGTGTTGGTGGCAGGCATTTTCTCGCGGTCGCGCTGATCGCGGTTGCCGCGCAAGCGCGCCGGGCGGAGTGGGGCTCTGCGGCAACATCCGCCCCACCCCTTGCCAAACCCGTCCCGCCCGTCTATACGCCGCCTCTCGAATACCCCGCGCGTCCGGCCAAGTGGCATTGCCGAGTCGCGCGTTCACTCTGAAGACAGGAGATGAAAATGCCCAAGATGAAGACCAAATCGGCCGCCAAGAAGCGGTTCAAGATGACGGCCTCGGGCCGCGTCAAGGCTGGTGTCGCCGGCAAGCGTCACGGCATGATCAAGCGTTCGACGGACTTTATCCGCAAGGCGACGGGCACCATGGTGCTCTCGGATGCGGATACGAAGATCGTCAAGAAATACATGCCCTACGACCGCTGAGGAGATTGACACATGGCTCGCGTTAAATCCGGCGTCGTCACGCACGCCCGTCACCGCAAGGTCATCAAGAAGGCGAAAGGCTACTACGCCGCGCGTTCGACCAACTTCCGCACCGCCACGCAGGCGGTGGACAAGGCGCAGCAATACGCCACCCGCGACCGCAAGGCCCGCAAGCGCAATTTCCGCGCGCTGTGGATCCAGCGGATCAACGCGGCTGTGCGTGCGGTTGACGCCGACATGACCTATTCGCGCTTCATCAACGCGCTCGGCCTTGCCGGGGTCGAGGTGGACCGCAAGGTTCTCGCCGATCTCGCCGTGCATGAGCCGGCGGCGTTCGGGGCCATCGTCGAAAAGGCGAAGGCCGCGCTCGCGTAAACTCTCTCTCCAGAGGGACAGTAGAAACCCCGCGAGTGGCCGTGAAAGGCCTCCGCGGGGTTTTTCTTTGGGCAGCTTGAATTCAGGTTGCCGTGTGATAGCAGAAGGCCGGTGATGCCGGAGGGACCGATGGACGGATTGGACGCGCTGAAGGGCAAGTATCTGGAAGGGATTTCCGGGGCGGGGGATGAGGCCGCCTTGGAAGAGCTGCGCGTGGCGGCCCTTGGCAAGAAGGGCGAGATTTCGCTGAAGATGCGCGAGCTTGGCCAGATGGACCCCGCCGTGCGGCAGGCCGCCGGTCAGGCGCTGAACGCGCTGAAGGATGAGATTGACGCCGCCCTTCGCGCCAAGAAATCGGCACTGGCCGATGCCGCGCTGGATGAACGGCTGAAATCCGAATGGCTCGACGTCACGCTGCCCGGCCGTCCCCGCCGTCAGGGCACGATCCATCCCGTCAGCCAGGTCACCGAAGAGGTCACCGCGATCTTCGCTGATATGGGCTTTGCCGTCGCCGAGGGGCCGCAGATTGAGTCCGACTGGTACAATTTCGACGCGCTGAACATCGCGCC
>JAUIDM010000172.1 GCA_030428915.1 Alphaproteobacteria bacterium
GGTCGAACTGCATCGTATCGGCCATCTCGCCCCCTTACGCCGCTTCCGCGGCCAGACGCTGCGCCTTGGCTTTCACTTCCTCGATGTCACCGACCATGTAGAAGGCGGCTTCGGGCAGGTGGTCGTATTCACCGGCGACCACGGCCTTGAAGGACGCGATGGTCTTTTCAAGCGGCACCTGAACGCCGTCCGAGCCAGTGAAGACCTTGGCGACGTCGAAGGGCTGGCTGAGGAAGCGCTGGATCTTCCGGGCACGTGCCACGGTCAGCTTGTCCTCTTCGCTCAGTTCGTCCATGCCGAGAATGGCGATGATGTCCTGCAGCGACTTGTAGCGCTGAAGGATACCCTGGACTTCGCGGGCGACGTTGTAGTGCTCTTCACCGACGACACCCGGATCAAGGATTCGGCTGGTCGAGTCGAGCGGGTCAACGGCGGGGTAGATGCCGAGTTCCGAGATCGCGCGCGAAAGAACGGTGGTGGCGTCAAGGTGGGCGAACGAAGTTGCCGGAGCCGGGTCAGTAAGGTCGTCGGCCGGAACGTAGATGGCCTGAACCGAAGTGATAGAGCCCGCCTTGGTCGAGGTGATGCGCTCCTGTAGCGCGCCCATGTCGGTTGCGAGCGTCGGCTGGTAGCCCACGGCCGAAGGAATACGGCCGAGAAGCGCGGACACTTCCGAACCCGCCTGGGTGAAGCGGAAGATGTTGTCGACGAAGAAGAGAACGTCGGTCCCCGACTGGTCGCGGAACTGCTCTGCCAGCGTGAGGCCCGTCAGAGCAACGCGGGCACGCGCCCCCGGAGGCTCGTTCATCTGACCGTAGACCAGGGCCACCTGGGATTCTTCGAGGTTGTCCGGCTTGATAACGCCCGACTCGATCATCTCGTGGTAAAGGTCGTTGCCCTCACGGGTCCGTTCTCCAACACCGGCAAAAACCGAGAAGCCCGAGTGCACCTTGGCGATGTTGTTGATCAGTTCCATGATCAGAACCGTCTTGCCCACGCCGGCGCCACCGAAGAGGCCGATCTTACCGCCCTTGGAATAGGGCGCCAGCAGGTCGATGACCTTGATGCCGGTCACGAGGATTTCCGACGAGGTCGACTGTTCGGCGAATTCCGGGGCCGGCTGGTGGATGGCACGGGTTTCTTTCTTCGCGACATCGCCCTTTTCGTCCACCGGCTCGCCGATGACGTTGAGGATACGACCAAGGGTCGCGTTGCCGACCGGAACCGTGATCGGGCCGCCCGTATCGGTCACCTTCTCGCCACGGACGAGACCCTCGGTCGCATCCATAGCGATGGTCCGCACGGTGTTCTCGCCTAGGTGCTGGGCCACTTCCAGAACCAGACGCTTGCCGTTGTTGGTGGTTTCAAGCGCGTTCAGGATCGCCGGAAGGTGATCGTCGAACTGCACGTCCACGACGGCGCCGATGACCTGCGTCACCCGGCCCGCTGCGGCAGCTGCTTTCGGTGCTTTTGCCATAGAGTTTCTCCGGTTCCCTTAGAGCGCCTCGGCGCCCGAAATGATTTCGATAAGTTCGTTGGTGATCGCAGCCTGGCGCGAGCGGTTGAACTGGATCGTCAGCTTGTCGATCATGTCGCCCGCATTGCGTGTCGCGTTGTCCATCGCGGACATCCGCGCACCCTGCTCCGACGCACCGTTTTCCAGAAGCGCCGTGAAGATCTGGGTGGCAACGCCACGCGGCAGAAGATCGGCAAGGATTTCTTCCTCGGACGGCTCGTAGTCGTAGAGCGTCGAAACGCCTCCGTCGTCCTCGGTGTCGAATTTTGCCGGGATCACCTGCTGCGCAGTCGGGACCTGGCTGATGACCGACTGGAAGCGATTGAAGAAAATGGTCGCCACGTCGAACTCGCCCGCATCGAAACGGTGTATCAGGTCGCGCCCGATGCCCTGGGCATTGTCATAGCCCACCTTCTTGACCTCCGAGAGGTCGACATGGGCCACGAAATGGCTGCCCAGATCGCGCTTGAGCTGCTCCCGTCCCTTCTTGCCGACGGTCAGAATCTTCACTGTCTTGCCGGCTTTCAAAAGCTCTGCTGCCTTCTGCCGCGCAAGCCGCACGATGGAGGAGTTGAAGCCGCCGCAGAGGCCGCGTTCGGCCGTCATCACCACCAGAAGATGGGTCTGATCGGCACCCGTCCCGGCCAGCAGCCGCGGCGCACTGTCCGATCCGCCGACCGAGGCGGCAAGGCCAGACATCACCGCGTTCATCCGCTCGGCATAAGGCCGGGCGGCTTCGGCGGCTTCCTGGGCACGGCGGAGCTTGGCCGCCGCGACCATCTGCATGGCCTTCGTGATCTTCCGCGTCGACTTGACGCTGGCGATCCGGTTTTTAAGGTCCTTCAGGCTGGGCATATCCCTGTCCCCTCCCCCCGCTTACGCGAAGGTCTTGGCGAATTCGTCGATAGCCGCCCGAAGCTTGTCCTCGGCCTCACCCTTGATCTTCGGATCGTCCTTGGTGATCCAGTCGAGGATGTCCTTGCGGTTGGTGCGCAGGTGCTTCAGCAGATCGCGCTCGAACCGGCCGACATCCTTTACCGGCAGCTTGTCAAGGAAGCCCTTGATGCCCGCGAAGATCACGCAGACGATTTCTGCGTTGGTCAGCGGCGAGTATTGCGGCTGCTTCATCAACTCGGTTAGGCGCGCACCACGGTTCAGCAGGCGCTGGGTGGCAGCGTCGAGGTCGGAACCGAACTGGGCAAAGGCCGCCATTTCACGGTACTGCGCCAATTCCAGCTTGACCGAACCCGCAACCGATTTCATCGCGTTGGTCTGGGCGGAAGAGCCCACGCGCGAAACCGAAAGACCGGTGTTCACGGCCGGACGGATACCCTGATAGAAGAGTTCCGTTTCAAGGAAGATCTGGCCGTCGGTGATCGAGATCACGTTGGTCGGAATAAACGCCGACACGTCGCCCCCTTGCGTTTCGATGATCGGCAGTGCCGTCAGCGAACCCGCACCATTGTCCTCGTTGAGCTTTGCGGAACGCTCTAGCAGGCGGCTGTGCAGGTAGAAAACATCACCCGGATAGGCTTCCCGTCCGGGCGGACGACGCAGCAAAAGTGACATCTGGCGATAGGCCACAGCCTGCTTGGAAAGGTCATCGTAAATGATAAGCGCATGGCGGCCATTGTCGCGGAAATATTCCGCAATGGCGGTTGCCGAATAAGGCGCAAGGAACTGCATCGGTGCCGGGTCCGACGCGGTCGCGGCCACGATGATCGAGTAGTTGATGGCTCCAGTCTCTTCCAGCTTCTTCACAAGCTGGGCGACGGTCGAGCGCTTTTGCCCGACGGCGACATAGACACAGTAGAGTTTCTTCGACTCGTCGTCGCCAGCGGCCTCGTTATAGGTTTTCTGGTTCAGGATCGCGTCGAGCGCGACGGCGGTCTTTCCGGTCTGGCGGTCGCCGATGATAAGTTCTCGCTGGCCACGGCCGATCGGGATCATGGCGTCAACGGACTTCAGGCCAGTCGCCATGGGCTCATGGACCGACTTGCGCGGAATGATGCCCGGCGCCTTCACATCGGCGATGGCGCGTTTTTTGGTCTTCAAGGGGCCCTTGCCGTCGATCGGGTTTCCAAGCGCGTCAACCACACGGCCCAAGAGCTCATCGCCGACCGGAACGTCCACGATTGCTTTGGTGCGCTTGACGGTGTCACCTTCCTTGATGTCGCGGTCCGAGCCGAAGATAACCACACCGACGTTGTCAACCTCGAGGTTCAGTGCCATCCCGCGGATACCGCCCGGGAATTCGACCATTTCACCGGCCTGGACGTTGTCCAGCCCGTGCACACGCGCGATGCCGTCGCCGACGGAAAGCACGCGACCGACCTCGGCCACTTCCGCTTCCTGACCGAAGTTCTTGATCTGCTCCTTAAGGATCGCAGAGATCTCGGCTGCCTGGATTCCCATTATCCGACCTCTTTCATAGCATTCTGGAGGGAAGAGAGCCGCGAACGGATCGATGTGTCGATCATCTTCGAGCCCACTTTGACGATAAGACCGCCGATGAGACTTTCATCAACGGTGGTATTTAGATTGACGGTCTTGCCGACTGTCTTCTTGAGAGTGGCGGCAAGTTTGGTTTCCTGCGTCTTGGTAAGCGGCGCGGCGACGGTCACCTCTGCAATCACCTCGCCTTTTTCCTCGGCGATCAGGTCACGCAACGCTGCCAGAAGCTGCGGAAGAACGAAGAGACGGCGGTTCGTCGCCATCAGTCCCAGCGTCTTGGCAAGCGTGGCCGAAAGCTGCATCTTTTTTGCGATCGCGGCAACGGCCGTGGCCTGCTCGTCGCGGCTGTAGACCGGCGAGGCAATCAGGCTGCGCAGGTCAGCGCTTTCGGACAGAGCCGAACCCAACGCCTCCACATCCGCCTCGAGCGCTTGCAGCCCCTTCGCCTCTTTGGCGAGTTCAAACACAGCCGTCGCATAGCGCCCGGCGATCCCTGCGGAAATCGAAGCTGGTTCGGACACGTCCACCCTTCCGATTGTTTTGTTCCAACGCCTCTTTCTTGTGGTCAGGTCAGAGGCCACCCGTGGCGTATGCGAGCGCATACGTCCGAAGTCGGCGCGGGTTTAGCAGAGGCGCTCGAGGCTCGCAACCGCCTTGGTAAACTTATTGGGAGGGCTGAAATCCCATGTTTTCAGCCAGTTCCGAGACCCGCGACAAACTGTTGCGTTTTCGACAAAGCCAGTTTGGGCGTTAACACTGTACCCGTAACTCAGAATCCCCTCCGAGTGCCGGCGCGAGTCAGGCCGGTTCGGCTGTCGGCTTGGGAAGTGCTTCCAGAACTTTCAGCGGTCGCCGGACCGCCGCGGCAAGCCCGGGACGTTGCGACGAATGAACCTGTTTGGACACTTCAAGCATATGAACGCCACCGGCCATCACCGCAGAAGCACGATGTCCGAACCGTTCCCAGGCGGCGGCCGTCCTCAGCCAGAACCGTCGGCTGGATGGTGGGACATAAAGCGCCGACTGCTGCCGTTCCGCGACGAAGTTGTGGCGGCGAAGTTGGGCATCCAGCTGGCTCATCGAATAGGGGCGACCATAGCCGAACGGTGTCTTGTCAGAGCGCGACCAGAGGCCCGAGCGGTTCGGCACGACGAACAGGGCCCGCCCGCCCGGGCCGAGCACACGCCAGCATTCCTCCAGTAGGGCGGTCGGGTGCTCCGACGTCTCCAGCCCGTGCATCAGAACCAGCCGGTCGACTATGCCTGTGTCGAGCGGCCACTGGGTTTCCTCGCAAAGGACAGAGACATTCTCCATCCCTGCGGGCCATGGCATGACCCCTTGCGGTCCCGGCATCAGTCCGATGACCCTGCGCGACTGCTCAAGATAGGGACGAAGAAGCGGCACGGCAAAGCCGTATCCGACCACGGTCTGGCCCTTTGATGGCGTCCACATGGACGTGACCTGATCCCGGATCGCCTTCTGTGCGACGCGGCCAAGCTGCGTCCTGTAATAGAAATTCCTGAGGTCAAGTACGTCGAGATGCATTGCGTCCGCCGCGTCATTCGGCAAAAGTTGTGCTGAGCATACCCAATCGAGACCGAAACGCCATGGCTCTGGAACTTGTCACCATACCCTGTCTTTCGGACAATTATGCCTATCTGGCGCATGACGCCGCAACGGGCGCAACCGCCGTCGTCGACGTGCCCGAGGCCGCGCCGATACTGAACGCGCTGCGCGAGCGGGGGTGGCGGGCGAGCCATATTCTGATCACCCATCATCACAGCGACCATATCGATGGTGTCGCGACACTGGCCGCGGCGACGGGCGCCCGTGTCATCGGTGCGTCCGCTGACGCGCATCGTCTGCCGCCGCTAGATGAATCAGTGGATCCCGGCGACACGATCCGTATCGGCATGTCCCGCGGCGAGGTGATCGACGTGTCCGGCCACACAGTTGGCCATATTGCCTTCCATTTTCCCGACTCAAAGCTCGTCTTCACCGCCGACAGCCTAATGGCGCTTGGGTGTGGCCGGCTGTTCGAGGGCTCCCCGGCACAAATGTGGGAAAGCCTGTCGCGACTTGCCGCCCTTCCTCCCGAAACGCTCATCTGCTCAGGCCATGAATACACTGCGGCCAATGCCCGTTTCGCCCTGACCATTGAACCCGGGAACACAAATCTTATATCTCGATCGCGGGCGGTGGCCGACGCTCGGGAGAAGGGTCAACCTACCGTACCATCCACTCTGTCTGACGAACTCGCGACTAACCCGTTCCTTCGCGCCAATCTGCCCGAGGTGAAGGCCGCACTGGGAATGGAAGCGGCCGATGATGCGGTGGTTTTTGCCGAAATCCGGTCGCGCAAGGATCGTTTCTAGGCGATCACACGGAATTTGCCGGAAGCTTACAATCTCGTCAGAAAAGGTCCCATTCCGATCACAAATTGCATCGCATCGGTCTGATTTGCCCTTTTCTAAGAGAAAACACTTGAAGCTGCCCGAATTCCACCGAACTTTAATTGTATGAGGCGAATGTAGGCGCGGGTGAGTTTCCCGACCTGCTGGAAGGAAAGGAGCACGAAGGTGCCGTCATTTTCGAACACGCTAGAACAGGCCATCCATGCGGCGCTTGCGCTTGCCAATGCGCGCCGGCATGAACTTGCAACCCTCGAACATCTGCTGCTTGCGCTGATCGACGAGCCCGAGGCGGCAAAGGTGATGCGCGCCTGTTCGGTCGATATAGACGCACTTCGCAAGACGCTCGCCGACTTCATCGATGATGACCTCTCCACGCTTGTCACCGATGTGGAAGGCTCGGAAGCGGTACCGACCGCCGCGTTCCAGCGCGTGATCCAGCGCGCGGCAATCCATGTCCAGTCTTCCGGACGGACCGAGGTGACCGGCGCCAATGTCCTGGTGGCGATCTTCGCCGAACGCGAGTCGAATGCGGCCTACTTCCTCCAGGAACAGGATATGACGCGTTACGACGCGGTGAACTTCATCGCCCATGGCGTTGCCAAGGATCCGTCCTTTGGCGAAACCCGCCCTGTCAGCGGCGCTCAGGAGCATGAGGACCACACGACCCAGACAGATGGTGAGGCTAGGGAATCTGCGCTTGCCAAATATTGCGTGGACCTGAACACGAAATCCAAGAAGGGCGATGTCGACCCGTTGATCGGTCGCGAACTGGAGATTGAGCGCTGCATTCAGGTCCTGTGCCGCCGTCGCAAGAACAACCCGCTTCTGGTGGGTGATCCGGGGGTCGGCAAGACCGCTATCGCCGAAGGTCTGGCGTTAAAGATTACGCGCGGCGAAACGCCTGACGTGCTATCCGATGCGACAATTTTTTCGCTCGACATGGGTGCGCTGCTTGCCGGCACCCGCTATCGCGGAGATTTCGAGGAACGTCTTAAGGCCGTCGTGAAGGAACTGGAGGATCATCCAGACGCCATTCTCTTTATCGACGAAATCCACACGGTGATCGGTGCCGGGGCCACTTCCGGTGGGGCGATGGATGCGTCGAACCTCCTGAAGCCAGCACTGCAGGGCGGCAAGCTCCGGTGCATGGGTTCCACCACCTACAAGGAATTCCGTCAGCATTTCGAAAAGGACCGGGCGCTTAGCCGCCGGTTTCAGAAAATCGACGTGAACGAACCCTCGGTCGAGGACACGATCAAGATCCTGATGGGGCTCAAGCCATACTTCGAGAAGCACCACGACCTGCGCTATACGCACGACGCGATCAAGGCGGCGGTGGAACTGTCGTCGCGCTATATCCACGACCGCAAACTGCCCGACAAGGCCATCGATGTGATCGACGAGGCGGGCGCGGCACAGCATCTGGTGGCGGAATCCAAGCGTCGAAAGACGATCAGCCCGAAAGAGATCGAGGCCGTGGTGGCCAAGATCGCGCGCATTCCACCTAAGAACGTCTCGAAAGACGACGCCGAGGTTCTGAAGGATCTGGAAAAGACCCTTAAGCGCGTTGTCTTCGGTCAGGACAAGGCGATCGAGGCACTGTCCTCGGCGATCAAGCTGGCCCGCGCTGGTCTGCGCGAGCCCGAAAAGCCCATCGGCAACTACCTGTTCGCGGGACCGACCGGCGTCGGCAAGACCGAAGTCGCCAAGCAGCTTGCCGATACGCTGGGGGTGGAACTGCTGCGCTTCGACATGTCGGAATACATGGAGAAGCATGCGGTCAGCCGCCTGATCGGCGCACCGCCGGGTTATGTCGGCTTCGATCAAGGTGGCATGCTCACCGACGGCGTCGACCAGCACCCGCATTGCGTCCTCCTCCTGGACGAGATCGAGAAGGCGCACCCGGATGTCTACAACATCCTTCTGCAGGTGATGGACCACGGCAAACTGACCGACCATAACGGGCGGCAGGTCGATTTCCGCAACGTGATCCTGATCATGACCTCGAATGCGGGTGCCGCGGAACTGGCAAAGTCCGCCATAGGCTTCGGTCGCGCCCGGCGCGAGGGTGAGGACACGGCGGCGATCGAACGGACTTTCACGCCGGAATTCCGCAACCGTCTTGATGCGGTCATCTCGTTCTCGGCCCTGCCGCGCGAGGTGATCCTGCAGGTCGTGGATAAGTTCGTTCTGCAGCTTGAGGCGCAACTCATGGACCGCCACGTCCATATCGAGCTTTCGCCCGATGCCGCCAACTGGATTGCCGAGAAAGGCTATGACGACCGCATGGGCGCCCGCCCGCTCGGCCGGGTGATCCAGGAGCATATCAAGAAGCCGCTGGCGGAAGAGCTGCTGTTCGGCAAGCTGACCAAGGGCGGTGTCGTCCATGTGCGGCTGAAGGACGATGCGCTGGTGCTGGAAATCGAAGAACCGCAGAAACCACGGCTTTCCGGATCAAAACCGCCGCTTCTGACAGCGGATTGATTGTAAAACAAAGGCC
>JAUIDM010000173.1 GCA_030428915.1 Alphaproteobacteria bacterium
AGCGAAGCCGAACCAGCCCGCCCCGCCGGTCCCGGCCAGAACCATCGCACTGCCCGCATAGCCCAGAACCAGCGCCAGAACCGACACCCAGGCCCAGCGCCTTATCGTGTCCACGGCCAGCCCAGCGCCCGCAATCAGGGCGAAATAGCCGTAGAGCCAATAGGGCGCCTCGCTGCTGCCCCCCACGACGAAGGGCGCGGCGGCGGCGCCGATCAGGCCGACGGCGGCCAGGAACGGACCATAGAACCAGCCCAGCACAACGGCCAGCAGCGCGGTTGCGACCAGTCCGGCAAAAGCTGTCCCGGCGCCGATCAGGTCGTAAAGCTGGCGCGCGGCAAGCACGCCGCCGAAGATCGACACCAACCCCGCCCCGGAAAAGGTCGAGGGCAGATAGGCGGTTGCCTCATTTTCGCTGTCGCCCCAGCGGCGGCGCACCCATTCACCCGCACCGATCAGTGCGGCCCCGAAAAGGATCGCGGCCATCACCCGGACCGGCGGAGGCAGAAGGCCCTTCTCGATTCCATACTGGACAAAGAAAATCCCCGCGAGCGCGAGGGAGATGGCCGAAACGGCATAGACCCAGTTGGTCTTCAGCCATTCACCCAACGCCGAAACGCGGGCAGGCGCCGGACGGACGGGCATCGCGGGCGGCGGAGTGTCCGCAATCCTTCCGGGCGACCACGGACCGCTCGTCGCGACCGGTTCCGCGCTGTCCTCGACCCCGGCAGGTTTCTCGGCGGCTTTCGGGGCCTCTGGTGCCACCGGCGCTTTGGGCCTCTCCAAAGGTATTTCGGGCGCATCCGTGGTTTTCTGCGGCCTTGCCGCCGCTCCACCCGGGTCGAGCGCTGCGCGCAGGCTCGCGGCTTGCGCCGCCACGTCCCGCTCAAGACTGGCAACGCGCGCCTTGAGTTTCGAGACCGAAAACAGCAGCACCACGACGGATACTGGAATCGCAAGTACAACAAGGGCCGCAATCAGCCCGAGAAATTCCAGCCCGTGCATTCCAGTGTCCCTTCCTCAAGGCCGCCCGTCTGCCGGGGCGCATCGCCCTATTCATATCCAAGGACGGGCGGGAAGGAAGTCAGGATTTCCCGTCAGGCATGTCCGCATTGGCGGACCCGAAGAGCCCGGCAAGACCCCGGCTGACCAGATTGGTCACGCGCGGTCTGGGCAAAGCTGCGAAGGGCAAGGGACGGCAGACTTCAATCGCGGCCACACCGACGCGGGCTGTGAGCGCGCCGTTGACCACACCTTCACCGAAGCGGCGCGAAAGCTTTGACAAGAGTCCACCGCCCGCAACCGACTGGATCAGGTCGTCGCCGACGGCCACGGCCCCGGTGGCAACAAGATGAGTCAGGACGGTGCGCAAAAGCCGCCAGCTTCCGAACGCCCCGGCCCGACCGCCATAAATTTCGGCAATCCGGCGGATCATGCGCAGATTGGCAATAAGTGCGGCGGCCACATCGGCCAGAGCAAGCGGAACAACGGCGGTCACGGTGGCGACCTGCCGTGCCGCCGCCTCGATCTCGGCCCGAGCGGCCCGGTCGAGTGGCGCCATCAGTTCCGCCTCTGCCAAGGCCAGAAGCGCATCAGCATCGAAGACATCGCCCCTCCGCTCAGCCAGCCGCGACCGGCCCCAGGCGGTCTCCTCGCGCGAGGCATAGAGTGCTGCAAGTCTGTCGACGACCCGCCCGGCGGCTGTGAAGTCGCCAGATCCCACTGCGGCGAGCGCTGCCGTATGGACCCGGTCCAGTCGTGCCAGCCGGGCATAGGCACGCCATTCGCGCAGAGCGATCAGAAGTGCTGCAAGCACGAAGAGACCGACGAGCACGGCAGCGATCCACCCAAGCACCGGGTTCGCGGCCAGAAGGCCTTCGACAAAACGCCACGCCGCGACGGACATTACGAAGCCAAGAAGCGTCCCGGCCGATGCCCAGAAGAACCTGCCAAGCCGTGAACCGGGCCGGGCACCAAAACCGATCACGGCCTGCATCGCACGCCCTTCGCCATGCCCCGGGATGACATCGGGCACCGGCGGCGCACGATCGGGGCCTTCGCCCGCAGGCGTCTCCATCTCGATCAGGACGGGACCTCTGGATTTGGTCATTCCCGGCACCTCACTGTCATTGACATCCTCACAGCCGGTCCCCGATCAGGAACTCTGCCGCCCGGTCAAGCCGGATATGCGGCGGTCCTTCGCCGGGCTTCAGGCGTAGCCGTGCTGGCAAGAACGTCATGATCTCGTAATCGGCATCCAGCCATTCCGTCGCCCCTCCACGCGCACTCGCCAGAAGCTGCCCGGGCGTCTCCGGCAATTCGCCGGGATAGAACGCGGCCTCTTTCCCCGACATCAGACGTCCGCGCACACAGTCGAGCGCCTCACCGTCGTGGCGCACCGTCTCCTCCACCGTGGCGCGCAAAGCGGCGATGGACATTGCCGCCGTCTCGGCGCCCGCGAAATCGGCGCGGTCCTTCGCCTCGCGCATCAGGGCGGCGATGATCTGGGTCAGCCTTGCATGCTGCGCATGATGCAGATGGTCAGCCTTGGTCGCTGCAAAGAGGATACGCTCGACGCGCCGGACACCCAGCAGGCCGGACAGCCAGCCGATCCGGCCGGGACGAAATGCATCGAGAATGCCCGCCATCGCGCCGCGCATATCCTCGACCGCACGGGGTCCGGCATGGATCGCGCCCAACGCGTCCACCAGCACAACCTGTCGGTCGATCTTGGCAAAATGGTCGCGGAAGAAGGGTTTGACGACCTTGGCCTTGTAGGCTTCGAACCGCCGCTCCATCTCCCGCCACAGCGATCCGCGGGGCGCGGTTGCAGGTTTCGGAACGGGCGCGAACGTCAGAACCGGCGACCCGGCAAGTTCACCCGGCAACAGGAACCGGCCCGGCGTACAGTCGGAAAACCCTGCAGCACGGGCGGCGGCAAGGTAGGCGGCAAATTGATCGGCAAGCGCCTTCGCCCGAGGCTCATCAAGCGGCGCCGCCCCGTCGATGTCTTTCAGCGCGCCCATGAAACCCGCAGCCTCGGCGCGGATTTCGATGCGTGCCAGGACCTCTGCCGCCCAATCGGCATAGTCCAGATCCATCAGGGCCAGATCCAGGAGCCACTCTCCGGGATAGTCGACGATGTCGAGATGCAAAGTCCGGGGACCGCGGAAGCCACCGAACATCCCCGCATCGCGCAGCCGGAAGGACAGGCGCAGCTCACTGACCGCGCGCGTGCTTTCTGGCCAGCGGGGCTCCGGCCCGGTCAGGGCCGCCAGGTGCGCCTCGTAGTCGAACCTCGGGATCGTGTCATCGGGCTGCGGCTGCAGGAAGGCTGACAGGATGCGCCCCTCGGCCGCGGCCCTGAGGCCCGGCATCCGGCCCCGGTCCAGAAGATTGGCGACCAGCGAGGTGATGAACACGGTCTTGCCCGCGCGCGAAAGCCCGGTCACGCCAAGCCGGATCACCGGATCGGAGAACGCCCCGGCCACGCCGGAGCCGATCCCGCCCAGCCCGCGCAGAAGGTCATCCGCTATGTCGGTGATACCCAATTTCCTGCCCCTCGCTTTCCTTCGAAGATAGGCGCAGCGCGGCGGAGTGTGTAGGGGCGATTGCCAAGCCGGTGACTGGCGGCTAGGGAAAGCCATGCCCCGCTATGCGCTTAAGATCGACTATCACGGCCGCCCGTTCGCGGGCTGGCAGCGGCAATCAGGCCAGCCGTCTGTGCAGGACGCGGTGGAAACTGCCCTGCGCAAGCTGGAAGCGGATGCGCCGGGCATTGCAGCGGCAGGGCGGACCGATGCGGGGGTCCATGCGACCGGGCAGGTCGCACATTGCGACCTCGCAAAGGACTGGGATCCGTTCCGGCTGTCAGAGGCACTGAATTGGCACCTCAAGCCCGCGCCTGTCGCAATCCTGAAGGCTGCACGGGTACCCGATGACTTTCACGCCCGGTTTTCGGCCATCGAACGACGCTATCTGTTTCGACTGATCGCGCGCCGCGCTCCGCTGACGCACGAGGCGGGCCTGGCATGGCGCGTCCTCACCCCGCTCGACGCAGACGCAATGCGTGAGGGCGCGGCCCATCTTGTTGGTCATCACGATTTTACCACCTTCCGGTCGACCATGTGCCAGGCACAAAGCCCGGTGAAGACGCTGGATGAAATCACGATCACCGATCACGATATCCCGCATGGGCGCGAATACCGTTTTTTCCTGAGGGCGCGCAGTTTTCTGCACAATCAGGTTCGTTCCATCGTGGGCACGCTGGAGCGTGTCGGGGCGGGGGCGTGGGCGCCCGGCGATGTCCGGACTGCTCTGGAGGCGAAGGATCGCGCCGCCTGCGGTCCGGTCTGTCCGCCCGAGGGTCTCTACCTGACCGGAGTGCGTTACCCTGAGGATCCGTTCGGTTGATCGCTTTGCATGGCGAGGCCCGCAAGTCGAAACCGGAACAACATTGTTGAATAGAACTGCCGTTGGTCCCGGTGGCGCCGGAACGGGCCGCGCGTCAGGCGTTCAGGTCCTTCAGGAGTCGACCATGCTTCCTGACCTCGCTCAGCACATCGCCGAAGGTCTCCACTCCCCGCCCCTTCAGCATCGGCACGAGCTTCAGGAACGCCTCCGCCGTCGCGATCGTATCGCCAAGTGCTGTGTGCCGCGCCTCTTCCGGGATCGTGATGCCAAGCCTTGCGGTCAGCGCATCGAGCGAATGGCTTTCGGTCTGGCCGTAGATCACCGCTGACAAGAGCACGGTATCGAGGATCGGGTGATCGAAGACGCAGCCCGTCTCATGCTCGCGCCGGCGCAGGAAGGTCATGTCGAAGGGCGCGTTATGGGCGATCATCACCGCGCCCTCGGTAAAACGGTGAAATCGCGCCAACGCGTCGGCAACCTTGGGCGCACCCGCGACCATTGCGTCCGAGATGCCGTGAACGGCAGTGGCCTTGGGTGGAATCTTTCGGCCCGGGTCGACGAGTGTGTCGAAGACCTCACCCGGCACTCGGCGGCCGTTCACCAGTCTCAGGCCCGCGATCTGCACGATCTCGTCGCCCTCCTCGGGCAAAAGGCCCGTCGTCTCGGTATCGAAGACGACATAGGTCAGCCGGTCGAGCGGGGTGTCGGCCAGTTCTGCAGGCGCCTGCTTCAGCAGAAGGTCGAAATCATAGACCACCTGCCGCGAGATCGGGGCCACCGGCCCACCGGCCCGGCGCGCGTCCCGGATCGGCAGACGGATTGCCTGCTTGCCTTCCACGGTCTCGGGCCAGCATTCGGTCGCGTGCGCCGCGAGGACCGTCCTCCCGGTCGCCTCGCCCGCCGCCGGATCAATGGGTCGGGCCAGCCAATCCTCCAGCAGCCCGACCGTCAGCGGTTTTCCTTGCCAGCCGAGCGTGATGATCGCGCCCGCGCCGTCCTCTTCGATCCCGAGCGATACGTCCTTGACCCCGAGCCGCGCGGCAATGCCTGCGAGCAGCGCCACGATCTCGAACCCGTCGCAGCGCAGGATCAGGTCGGCGCCGCCGGTCGTGACGGTCAGCCCCGCCGCTTCGGCCCGCGCCCTGAAACCGTCCGACAGGTCCGCAGCCCTGGTTCGGGGCAGCGCAGTCCAGCTCCCGCGTGCCGTATCGTAACGGGAGGCCAGGTCATTGACTGACTTGACCAGCGCACCGACCTCTTCGATCAGTGCGGCGTTCAGCGCGGCCTTGTCGCCCGCCTCCGCCATAACGCCGATCACGGTCTGAAGGTTGGCGGCCGGGCGGCGGATGCGGTCGAAGATGTCCTCCAGCAGCCTGTCGCGACCGGCATGAGCGGCCAGATCCCCGGTCACGTCGCGCAAGGTCAGCACATAGCCCGGCGCCCCGCCGCGATCGAGAAGCCGCATCCGCCCCGACAATACCTTTGCGCCATCGCTGGTCGCGACCATCAGATCGGCCACCGCTTCGGCATCGCCCGCAGCCACCAGCCGGTCATAGGCATGGAGAAGCGGCGCCTCGCGCAGGTGGTCAAAGACCTTTCGGTCAAGGCCCGGCGCGGCGCCGAGCACATCGCTCGCCGGACCGTTGTAGAATACGAGCTGATGCGCCCCGGAACACAGAAGCACCCCGGCCGGCACATCTGACAGCAGTGCCTCAAGCCGTGCCTTTTCCGCGTTCAACCGGCCGGTTTCACGCTCCACAGCATCTGCCAGCGCGCCCCGTGTCTCTGACAGTGCGTCGGTCAGCGCCGTTGCAGCCGGACCCAGATCGCCAAGATAGCGGCCCGGAGCGGCGTCGAAGGCCCCTGCGGCCCGCCCGTGCGCCTCAGCCCGCATCCCGGCGGCCAGCCGGTCGAGCGCGCGACCGACATTTTCGTCGAAGAGAAACCAGATACCCGCGACGATCCCGAGTATGGCAAATCCGGCCACAGTACCGGCGGTCACAAGGGCCGAAAGCACGGCCGGATCGCCCGCTTGCCGGTACCCCAGCCAGAGCCCTGCGACGACCGCACCCACCGCGCCCGCCGCAATGGCAGCGAAGAACAGGAGCAACCGCTGACGAAGGCTCAGGCGGTCAAGCATCGCCTCCTGCCCCTTCGGTCCCGGGTTCGAGCAGTTTGCGAACCTCGTCACGCAACTCTTTCAGTTCAAAGGGCTTCGCGATAAATCCGTCGGCACCGAGCGCAAGCCCCTTGCGCCGCTCCATCGCCGAGCCGCGCGCGGTCATCATCAGGATCTTCACATCCTTCAGTTTCGGGTCCATCCGCACGTTCTGGCAGATCTCGTAGCCCGAAACCTCGGGCAGCATCACATCGAGCAGCACGAGGTCGGGCGACGTGTCGCGGATCGTTGGCAGTGCCTCGGCTCCGTTGGCGATCCGGTCATGTGCATAGCCCTCCCGCGTCAGAACGTAGTCCAGTGCCAATGCAATGTTGTCCTCGTCCTCAACGATGAGAACCCGATGACGTTTTGCCTTATCCATTAGCCCCTCCCCCGCATGCGGCCTGAAAGGCCAGATCATCCCGGTCAATCTCCTGCCAGTCTGCGGCAGCCAGATCTTCCATGGTCGCGCCCGCTGCCCGCGCATCGGCGCGGCGCGCATTGGCGCAGTCAAAAAGCAGCGTCACCGCATAGGACGGTTTCCAGCGTTCGGTCAGGTAAAGACGGGCATGGCGGAAATCCGGCGCTGGATCGGCAGGCAGGCCCGCTTCCGGTCCCCGGTCCAGGACCGCCATCCGCGTCGTTACCGGCGCGATATAGGTCCAGGGGCGCCAGGCCTGGCGCTGCTTGTTCCGGAAAGTCACCACTGCCGTGTCCGGATAGAGGGCCGCATTGCGTTCCGCCCAGCTGTACTCGTTCCAGATCGTGTAGCCGAGCATCGCCAGTCCGGCCGCTGCCGGCATCGTCCATTTTGGCAGACGGCGCCCGATCAGACGGTTGATCAGCAGAACCGACCCGGCAATGGCGAAGCCAATGGCAATCATGGAGGCGAAATCGATCAGCATTATCCGTCCTTCAGTTCAGGGCTCCCTTGCCGTGACCAAGCGCCGACTGCATCGTGCGGACCACCACAAAGGCATCGCGCAAATGGCTGCGCTCGAAATCCGAAAGGCTGGCGGGAGCAAGGAAGTTGTCGGGCTTCTCGCCTGCCTTTACCCGTGCCGCCTGGTGATCCAGCCGGGTCTCTGCGATCAGGTCGTAAGCCTCGATCAAGTCGCGGCCGCCCGAGGTCGAGACGATCCCGGCCTCCACCGCCGCGTCGAGCCGCGCGCGCGTATTGACCGCGGTCAGCCGTCCCTGAAGCGCGTAGACACGCGCAAGGTCCGTAACCGGCACGACCCCCGAATGCTTCATGTCGATCTGGTTGCGGTGCTCGCCCGAGCGGATCGTCGCAAAACCGCGGATAAGGCCGAGGGGCGGCGTGTGCTTTAGCGAATTGCCGATCATATGGGCAACGAAGATCGAGTTTCTGGAAGCCGCTTCCAGCGTCTCGGCCTGAAGATCGCCGAATAGATGCCCTGCTCCGCCAATCGGGCGCAGGTCGAACATCACGCTGGCCAGCATCTGCGCTTCGGGGTTCGGCGTGGTGATCCAGCCACGGAAGTAGTCGCGCCAGACCCGAACCGGCTGGCACCAGCGGGGATTGGTCGCCATCATGTCGCCGGGGCAATAGATGTAGCCGCAGGTATCGAGCCCGTCGGAAACGAATTTCGCGAGTTTCGCGAAGTAAGCCATGTCGCCGTCCGTTACCGCATCGTCCAGCATCAGGCAGTTGTCCTGATCGCTGACACCGGTCTGTTCCTGCCGCCCCTGGCTGCCACAGGCGAGCCAGAGATAGGGCACAGGCGGTGCGCCGAGCTCTTTCTCAGCCAGGCTCAGAAGCCGGCGGGTGACGGCATCGGCGATGTCCGTGATCAGCCGTGTCGTGACCTCATGCGTATTGTGCCCGCCGACCAGCTGACGGAGAAGGCCGGGGATTCGGGCCGTCGTCTGCGCCATCTCGGCGGCGTTCATCGACTGCGCGATATCACGGATCAGGACGGTGGAACTGACCGCCTGATGGCGGGTCAGATCGGTCTGGGTAACCATGCCGATCAGCCTGCCATCCTCGGTTACCGGCACATGACCGATGCGGCGTTCCAGCATCAGATGCAGAATGTCGGTGCCAAGCGCCTGCGGTGACAATGCCACGGGATCGGCCGTCATGACCTCGGCCACCGGCGTATCGGCGTCCAGTCCCTCGGCCAGAACCCGGTTCGACAGGTCACGGGTGGTGACGATGCCGAGAAGCGCGCCCCCTTCGCCGGTGATGCCAAGGCTTGATATATGCGACGCGCGCATCAGCCTGGCGGCCTCGGCGACGCTCGTGTCGGGCGTACAGCTCACCGGGTCGCGCGCCATAAGTTCGGC
>JAUIDM010000174.1 GCA_030428915.1 Alphaproteobacteria bacterium
ACTCGATGCATCTGCGCTCGCCGGGCATCTGACGCTGGACGTGGATCGGCTGGATCCAGATGCACTTAAGAAGTCCGTACCGTTCCAGCTGCGCAAGCGGGGAGTGGAGACAAAGCTGGTGCTGGCCGATGCCCCAGCTGGGCGCGATGACACCCTGGTCCGCAACATCGCCCGCGCCCACCACTGGTTCAACGAGATCCGGGCCGGGCGCAGCTTCGACGAGATCGCCTTAGCCGAAGGCGTCTCGAAGCGCCGTGTGCAGCAGATGGTCGATCTTGCCTTCCTTGCCCCGGACATCATCCGCGACGTTCTTGATGGCAAACAGCCGCTCGGATTCACCTCCGACTGGTGCCTGCGGCACCAGCTGCCGTCGGACTGGTAAGAACAACGGACGCTGCTCGCTTCGCTCTGATCGCACCCTGCCACACCTCGTATCGCGAAAATGGCAAACGCAGACTTTGGCCGATTTGCACGGCCATTCGCGGCGCCCGGGCGGTCTGCGCAGACACGCGCGCCGCGCAAGTCACTGAAAATGCGCGACTATCCGAGGTCAACCTCGCACCGTCTCGATTTGCGGAACTGGGTGGCTGGGGCGGTAGGATTCGAACCTACGGTGCGCGGTACCAAAAACCGGTGCCTTACCACTTGGCTACGCCCCAACGGGCGGGTTCATACCCAAGGCGGCTGTGCCCTGCAAGTCCCAATTCACCGTTTTGCACCTTTGTGCTCCGGGGTTTTCCGGTATAGGGGCTGGCATGGACAAGACGGATGTCATCATCATCGGGGCAGGCGCGGCCGGCATGATCTGCGCGGTGGAGGCCGGGCGGCGGGGGCGGCGCGTCACCGTCATCGATCACGCCCGGAACCCCGGCGAAAAGATCCGGATATCGGGGGGCGGCAGGTGCAATTTCACCAACCTTGAGGCGCCGCCGGAGCGGTTTCTGTCCCGGAATCCCCGTTTCGCCATCTCGGCTCTCAGCCGCTTCACGCCCGCCGATTTCATCGCCCGTGTCGATGCCGCCGGGATCGCCTGGCACGAAAAGACCCTTGGCCAGTTGTTCTGCGACGGAAGTGCCCGGCAGATCGTTGACCTCCTCGTGGGGGATATGGCGGAGGCCGGGGTGGACCTCCGGCTGGTAACGGAGGTCACGGCGATCACCCGGGACGGCGCCTTTCTGGTTCAGACATCGGGCGGCACGATCCACGCGACCAGTCTCGTTCTGGCCACCGGTGGGAAGTCCATCCCGAAGATGGGGGCGACCGGCTTTGCCTACCGGATCGCCGAACAGTTCGGGCTTGCCGTCACCGAAACCCGCCCGGGTCTCGTGCCGCTGACCTTTGCGGAACAGGAACTTGAGGTCTTGCGGCCGCTCGCCGGCGTGTCGGTGCAGGCGCGGGTGACACTGGATCGGACGGCCTTCGACGAGGGTCTTCTCTTTACGCACCGCGGCCTGTCCGGGCCGTCGATCCTTCAGATCAGTTCCTACTGGCGCGAAGGCGACAGCCTGACGGTCGATCTTGCGCGGGGATGCGATGTCGCCGCGGCCCTCAAGGCCGAGCGCGGCAGCAGTGGGCGGGTGGCCGTACATACCGCGCTGGCACGCCATGTGCCCGACAAGGTGGCGGGAATGGTGCTGGATGCCGCCGGAATATCCGGGCGGCTGGCCGATCAGTCGAACGCGGTGCTGGACAGGATCGGGGAGGCCACGAACCGGTGGCAGGTCAAGCCGGTCGGATCGGAAGGTTATCGTACGGCGGAGGTGACGTTGGGCGGGGTCGACACGGATGGGCTCGACGCGCGGACGATGGAGGCCCGGGCTGTGCCGGGGCTTTATGTCGTAGGCGAGGCCGTCGACGTGACCGGCTGGCTCGGCGGCTACAACTTCCAGTGGGCCTGGTCGTCGGGCTGGGCGGCGGGGCAGGCCGTCTGACCTGGACTAGACGCGGACCGGGTCGGCCTTGGCGACGCGATCGAGCGCCATCAGCGTACCGAGGAGCCGCGGCATCTGGTCGAGCGGGATCATGTTCGGTCCGTCCGAGATCAAGGGGTCTGCGTCGGGCGCCTGATGCGTTTCAATGAAGACCCCGGCAATGCCAAGACTGACGGCGGCGCGGGCCATTGCAGGGGCAAATTCACGCTGGCCGCCGCTGGAACCGCCCTGGCCGCCGGGTTGCTGGACGGAATGGGTTGCGTCCATGATTACCGGATAGCCTGTCTTGGCCATGCGCGGCAGCGACCGCATGTCTGCCACCAGCGTGTTGTAACCGAAACTGGCCCCGCGTTCCGTTAGCAGGATTTTCTGGTTGCCGGTGCTCTCCACCTTGGCCGCGACGTTGTCCATGTCCCACGGTGCGAGGAACTGGCCTTTCTTGATGTTCACGACGCAGCCGGTTTCGCCTGCCGCCAAAAGCAGGTCGGTCTGGCGGCAAAGGAAGGCCGGGATCTGGATAACATCGACGATGGCGCCCGCAATACGCGCCTGTTCGGCGTCGTGCACATCGGTCAGGACAGGCATGCCGAGCGCTTCACGGACGCCCGCCAGCACCTTCAGACCAGCATCCATCCCGATCCCCCGCTTGCCCTTCAGCGAGGTTCGGTTGGCCTTGTCGTAGCTGGCCTTGAAAATGTATTGCGCCCCCACCTCGGCGCAGGCCTCGGCCATCCTGCCGGCGATCATCTGGGCATGGTCAGCGCTTTCCAGTTGGCAGGGGCCCGCGATCACGGTCAGTGCCCGGTCGTTGCCGACGGTCAGCCCGCCGACGGTAACGTCCTTCATCTTGGTCATGTCCGGCTCCTTACGAGGTCGCCTGCTCCCTGAGGATCGAGGCAGTCAGCGACAGCATAAGGTAAATGCCACCGAAGATCAGAAAGGCCAAGACGGTGTTTTCGAACGCCCGCGGATAGGTCGCCTCATCCGGTGCGACGGGCGCGACGGAGGATTCGAGGTATCGCACCTGCCGGTTGGCCTCGATTCGAGCGGTTTCGAGCTGTTGCAGCGACTGGCTTAGCAACAATTGCCGTGTTTCCAGATCAGCCTCGGCGATGCGCAGACGGCCGGTGATCTGCGCCAGCGAGGCGCTGTCGCTGCCGCCTTGCGTCAGTTGTGCACGCAGTTCGGCAATCAACTGCTCCAGCCGAGAGATGTCGCCCTTCACACCGTCGACCCGTGCCTGGTTCGGGCGGGCATTATCCAGAAGCTGCTGCAGCGCCAGGCGCTTGTTCTGCAACTCGACCTCGAAGGTCGAAATCTGCCCCATCAGGGCACTGCTTTCGGTGATCGGGTCGAGAATGCCCAACTCCTCCTGCAGGGCAAGAACACGGGTCTGAGCCTCTGTCACCTTTGCTTCAGCATCCTCATAGCTTCGGCGTGCGCCCTGCATCTGGTCTTCGCGCAGGCGGGCGGAAAGCTGGTCCACCTGTTGTTCGGCATAGCCGATCAGGGCCTCGGAAAATTGCTGGCTGACCTTCGGATCGGCCGCGATCACTTCCATCTTGATGATGCCCTCGGTCGGGTCGTAACCGATCTTCACGTTGCGCTTGTAGTGCTTGTAGGCCGCTTCGTTCGACGCATCCGGTTCCAGCCGTTGCAGTGGATCGATGAATTCCTGACTGAAATGCGCCTTGAATCCCAGATCGCGGTCAAGCCGCAGCATTGCGTCCCGCGATTGCAGATAGCCCTGAACGGCAATGGAATCCTGCGAGGTCGCGAACTGCGTCCCGCGGAACATGGAGCCGAGACCACTGCCCGAGGTTTCGTTCTGCTGAATGATGAATTCGCTGACAGTGGCGTATAGCGGCGTCGCGATGCGGAAGAAGTAATAGCCTGTCAGCATCGTCGGTAAGAGGACGAAGACCGCCAGACGCGTCAGCAGCATCATGAAGTTCCGTCGGCGGCGGCGCACGATGTCGCGCTGGATCTGCATGATCTCGGCGGCACGCTCGGATTCATTAAGGGGCTGCGCCGGTGCCGGGGGGGGCGCGGTGCGAACGGTTTGCGGTAACTGGACGCGGCCACCCTGGGGGCCAAGCCCGCTCGCACCTTCGACGATCTGAAGGACGGCAGAGGACTGGAACGGGTCGATGCCCTTGCGGCGCAGAAGCAGGACCGCCTCATGGTCTGAACCGGCCGAAATGCCGTTCTTCTGTGCTACGCGGCGCGCCGTGCGAAGCTGTCGCCCGGAAAGGCCCTCGGCCTTGATTGCCTCCAACTCCTGCTCGGCGCTTCGGGGCGCGTCATGCCGCCTTTCGGCCGACGGAAAGACCGTATCGCCGAAACCGTCCTCCGTTTCAGGAATGATCGCCGGCGACGCTGGCGGTGCCTTGCGTTCCTGCGGCCGGATGCGGAACTTTGTTACCTTAGGTGTAGTCATACATCCGTTTCGCTTCTTCGAGGGTATCGAACATGTGCAGTCGGCCGTTTCTGAGGACGGCGGCAGATCGGCAGAATTTTTCCAACGTGGCAGCCTGATGCGAAACGACGATCACGGTTGCCGTCTTCAGCCGATCGGCCAGGATCGACCCGGCCTTGCGGTTGAATTCGACGTCCGTGGTGGATGGCATTCCCTCATCGATCAGGTAGATGTCGAACTCCATCGCCAGCAGCAGCGAAAAGGTGAACCGCGCCTTCATGCCGGAACTGTACGTGCCCACGGGCATGTCGAAATACTCTTCGATCCCGCAGAGCCAGCGGCTGAACGCTTCGACGTAGTCAGGGTCAAGGCCGTAGAGCCGGGCGATGAAGCGCGCGTTCTCCCGCGCCGTGTGTTTTGAAACGACCCCGCCCATGAAGCCCAGAGGAAACGACACGCGGCTGGTCTTGCGGATCGTGCCCTCATCGGGCTTTTCAAGCCCGGCCATCATGTTGATGATCGTGGTCTTGCCGGTTCCGTTGGGCGCGAGAATGCCGAGCGACCGGCCTCGTTCAACCCGAAAGGATGCGCGATCAAGGATCACCTTGCGCGTCTTTCCCGTCCAGAACGACTTACTCACATTCTCGAATTCGAGCATTCGATGGCCTTGCCGCTGCTCTGCCTGCCCGCACACATTAACGGTACGATTGTTAACATAGCAGCTACAACGACATCTTGCCCTGATTGTGGCGGCACGGGTGCATTTTGTTGGGCACCCGTGCCTGCAATGTCAGCCGCTGACCTTCTCGACCCGGAAGATCTTGCCCGCGATGATCGAAAGGATCGCAGCGCCGAACGAGAAGAGCGCCCCCATCTTGGCCGCATCCTGTACCGACCCGCCCGGGAAGGCGACCGACGCCACGAAGAGAGACACCGTAAAGCCGATGGCGGCAACGAAACCCACCACGATCAGATCGGTCGATCGCATGCCTTGGGGCAGACCAAGGCGCATCGGATAGGCAGCAAACCAACCGAACAGGAAAATACCAATTGGTTTGCCGACGATCAGACCGAGAAGCACCAGCCAGGTCGGTTCAGCAATCGCGCTGAACTCGACGCCCGCATTGAGAAGGCCGAAGAAGAACAACACGATCTCGACCGGATGTTTGAGGTGGTGCTCGATCCAGTTCAAGAGGTCGGTGAGATACTGTTCAGCCTCGGCGAATATGCCGAAGGCACGGTCGGCATGCGGAATCGCAGGGACGACTGGCAACAGGCCGAGTGCAGGGTGGATGCCTGCCTCCTGAAAACCGTACCAGCTTAGGCAACCGGCGATCAGATAAGGCCAGAACGACAGTTTCTGCCGGACCCAGGTGGAGTTGGGACGTAGCTGGTTCCCCCGGTCCAGACGGCGCGGCAGCCAGTTGGCCAGAACGAATACGGCGACGGCGGCGCCGAACGACAGGATCAGCCATTCGGGGGCCAGCTCGCCCGAAGGATAGAAGACCGCGAGGATGATAAGACCCGCCGCATCATCGGCGATGGCGAGCAACAGAAGGAAGCGGATCGCCGGATGGCCCGCACCAAAGACCAGGCGACCGATAAGATACGAAAAGGCGATATCGGTGGCGGTCGGAATGGCCCAGCCTCTGCTGACAGTCTCGTATACGCCCCACAGGGCTGCGAGGCCGAGATAGACGGCAATGGGGCCGAACATACCGCCCGCCGTGGCGATCAGCGGCGTCATCGCCTTCTTGCCGCGAAGCGAACCATTCTCAAGGATGATCGCCTCCCATACCTCTTTCGCGGCAATGGCGAAGAAGAAAGCCATCAGAACGTCGTTTACGAGGTAGTGCAGCGTCAGCGTTCGGGTGATGTGGCCACCTTCCTCATGCGCATGCCCAATGAAGAAGTGATCGACGATCACGAAATCGACGAAATGGTGGTAGCTCGTCGCATCGATATTGGCCCAGACCAGCGCGATCAGGGCCCCGGCGATCAGCAGCAGCGAATAGTTGGTGACGTAATTCCAGACGCGATACATGCGCGTGTCCCCTCCCGCTTTGGCCCTGTTTTTACGGGCTTAGCGGAAAACAGGCATTGGGGCAACGGTCGGGGGCATGGTTCAGGCGATGGCTTGCCAGATTATTCCGGCGAAGACGGAGCCGACGAACGCATAGCCGAGATAGGCGGCGAAAATGCGGGGTTTGACGAGCGCCCAGACGGCAATGGCCGCAGGGATGCAGCTGACGCCGCCGGCCAGCATGAAGCTCATCGCGGCACCGTTCGACATGCCCTGGTCCAGAAGCGCGTCGACTAGTGGCACGGCGGCATAGCCATTGAGATAGGCGGGCGCGCCGACCAATGCGCCGAGGAAAATGGGCCCCAGGCCGGTTCCGCCCAGCACCCCCGCGATCCAGTCGGCAGGGATGTAGCGGATCATCGCGGCCTCCACCGCGTAGGCCAGCGTCAGCCATTTCAGCAGGAAGACCGCGTTTTCGACGCTGGCGGCACGGAACGTGGCGCGCCTCTCCGGGTCATCCCAGAAGCGCCAGACCGGCTTGGCTGAGAACTGCTTTTCCGTTCCGCAACAAGAGCTTCCGCAGGCGGGCGCAGGTTTCTTGCGCAGGGGATCGCGGAAGAGCGGTGTTGCCGCAAAAGCCATCGTGCCGAACCCGCCCAATAGTCCCAGCCCGACCGCAGCGGCGGTCTTTGCCGCCGCGAAGCCAAGCCCCAGCGTACCTGCGGTGATCGCGAACATCGCCGGGTCCATCAGCGGAGAGGCGAGCCAGAAGGCCATGACCGCGCTCAGGGGGGCGCCGAGGGCGAGCAGGGCCGCGATGAAGGGAATCACCTCGCAGGAACAGAATGGCGCAAGCCCGCCCATCAATGCGGCCAGCACGATCATCCGCGTCTCGCGCCCCTCGAAAGCGCGCGCGACAAGGGTCTCGGCCCCCGTCGCTTTCAGATAGCCGATGGCCAGCACGGCGAAGGCGATGAAAGGTGCTGTCGACAAGAGCGCCCCGCCGGTGAAGCGGACCGTGGGCCAGAGCGCTGCGAAGTCGAAGATCGCGACGGCGGCGAGAAGAGCCGCCAGCACGATCCATGCGCCGTCGATCGGTAGGCGGCCGGAATGGTCGTGGCTATGGGTCGTCTCAGCCATGGTCGTGCCCCGCATGGTCGCTGTCGGCGCAACATTCTTTGAGAAGGAAGTCTGACAGTGCACGGACCTGCCCATAGGCGACGGCAGCACAGATGATCGACCGTCCCTGTCTGGTCTGTGTGACCAGCCCGGCCTGGGCGAGGATCTTCATGTGATGGGTGAGCGTCGATCCGGTTACGCCCGCACGTTGTCCCAAAGTGCCAATGGTCAGCCCATCGGGCCCGGCACGCACCAGCGTGCGCAAGACGGCAAGCCGTTGTTCCGAGCCGAGCGCGGCAAAGGTCGAGGCGGCGATTTCGACCGAGAGATCGGGGGCGGTCATGTGTTTCATATTTCTAGAATTATAGAAATAACTGAGTCGCGCAAGGAAAATTTCGATGGATATCGAAATAACGCGATTGCGGGTTTCGCAAGCAGGCTCCGCGCGGCAGAGTGAGGGCATGGTTCTGACCGATGACATATCCGCCTGCCGCCTTTGTGCCGCTGATTTCGCGCGGACGGCGACGGCGCATGAACCCCGCCCCGTCGTCTGGTTCCGTTCCTCGGCGCGGGTGCTGATCGCGGGGCAGGCGCCGGGTGCCCGGGTGCATGAAAGCGGCCAGCCATTTACCGATCCGTCCGGCGACCGGCTGCGCGACTGGCTCGGCCTCGATAAAACCGCCTTTTACGACCGCGACCGGGTTGCCATCGTGCCGATGGCCTTCTGTTTTCCGGGCTATGACGCCAAGGGCGCTGACCTGCCGCCACCGAAACGCTGCGCTGCGCATTGGCACCAGAAGGTGATGGCGGCATTGCAGGACGTCCGCATCGTCTTCCTCGTCGGCGGTTACGCCCATCGCTGGCATCTCGGTGCGGCAGCGGTGAACGGCGGCGTTACCGAGACGGTCAGACGCTGGCGCGACCATGCGCCGCGCGTCTTTCCCTTGCCTCACCCGTCCTGGCGCAATACCGGCTGGCTGAAACGCAATCCGTGGTTCGAGGCCGAGCTTTTGCCCGCCGCCCGTGCGCGGCTGGTCGAGGTGCTGAGCAGTGAATGAGACAATTCTGGACCGTGCCCATGCGGCGATGGCGGCCGCGCCCGACGACGACGCGGCACGGCTGCGGTTCTACGAGCGCCTCGCCGATGCGGAACTGTATCTGCTTCTGGAATCCGAACCGGCGGGTGAAACCGTCGCCCCGCAGGTCTTTGCGCTGGACGAGGGACGGTTCTCACTGGCCTTCGACACGGAGGAGCGGCTAGCCGACTTCACCGGGGCACCCGCGCCGTACGCCGCGCTGCCGGGTCGAGTCATTGCAAGGGCGCTGGCGGGCGAAGGCATCGGGCTCGGCCTCAATCTCGGCGTCGCGCCCTCATCCTTCCT
>JAUIDM010000543.1 GCA_030428915.1 Alphaproteobacteria bacterium
GGTTCGTGCGCAATGTGCTCTACGCCATCGGGAATTCCGGCCTGCCGCAGTTGCGGCAGGTGGCAGCGCGGCTTGCCTCGGACCCCGATCCGACGGTCGCCGATGCGGCAAACTGGGCCATGCGGCGGTTGGCGGCACACCCATAAATTGAATGACAGCCGGCGAATAAGGGGTGGAAATTGCGGCGATTCGCCCCCATTGTCGGTACTGCACCGGTCCGGGGGCGCGAAAAACCCTGAAGGAGGATGTCATGAGCCGACATATCGTCGATCACCGCAAATCACCCGAAGGTGGCCGTTTGAAGCATTTCGTGGCGCTTGAAAAGTCCCATGGTGAGGAAGGATCGCATCCCGCCGCCAGGGCCCTGCACGAGCGCGCCGTGACGCGCGAGAAAAGCGCCAAACTGCGGGAATATGTCCGCATCGAGCGGGGCGATACGGCCTGACGATCGTCGCACCGAACGGACGGAGACGCGCCGGTCCCGCGTTCATCGCAAGACCGCGGGTCTGGCGGTTTCGCGCCGTTTCGTCGTGCCACGTCTCGACCTTTGAAACCCGATGTTAGCCCTTTCCTTGTCGGTCCGGCGCGGCTAGCTTCCGCGCCGGACCGACAAGGAGGATCACATGGCCGGAAAGATCGACGCACGCCTTGCAGAACTGGGCATCACCCTGCCGGACGCGCCCGCGCCCGCCGCGAATTACGTGCCTTACGTTCTGGCCGGTGACATGCTGTTCATCTCGGGCCAGATCAGTGCCGGGGCGGACGGGCTGATCACGGGGCGCCTCGGCGAGGGAATGGATGTTGCCGCAGGGGCCGAGGCCGCGCGGCGCTGCGGGATGGCCATTCTGGCGCAGGCGCGCGCAGCGCTGGACGGCGATCTGGACCGCATCGTGCGGGTCGTGAAGCTGGGCGGATTCGTCAATTCGACGGCCGATTTCACCGATCAGCCGAAGGTCATCAACGGCTGTTCCGATCTCATGGTCGAGGTTCTGGGCGATGCCGGGCGTCATGCCCGCGCCGCCGTCTCCACGCCCTCGCTGCCGCTGGGTGTCGCGGTGGAGGTCGATGCGGTCATACAGGTGCGTTGATGGCGCCTGTTCCATTGCCGGAGACGTTTCTGAAAGCCCCGATCGCGCATCGGGGCTTTCATGACAGGAGCCGGGGGCGACCGGAAAACTCGCTTGCCGCGTTCCGTGCCGCGATCGCGGCGGGCTACGGGATCGAATGCGATATCCAGCCATCGGCCGACGGTGTGCCAATGGTCTTTCACGATTATGATCTGAAGCGCCTGACCGGCACACCGGGCCGCATTCGCGGCCGGACGGCAGCGGAGCTGGGCGCGATGACCCTGACGGGCGGCGAGAAAGGTATTCCGACCTTGGCAGAGATGCTCGATCAGGTCGCGGGACGGGTGCCGGTGCTGATCGAAATCAAGGATCAGGACGGCGCGATGGGAACCGATGTCGGGCCCCTGGAAGAGGCGGTGGCCGCCGCGCTGACGGACTATGAGGGGCCGGTGGCGGTGATGTCCTTCAATCCGAATTCGATGGCCGCCTTCGGCACGGCGGCGCCTGGTGTTCCCCGTGGGCTTGTCACCTCGGCCTATGGGGCCGAGGACTGGCCGCTTCTGCCGCGCGCCGTCCGCGACCGGCTGCGCGAGATCCCGGACTATGACAGGGTGGGCGCGAGTTTCATCTCGCACGAAGCCGCGGACCTGTCCCGCCCGCGCGTGGCCGCGCTGAAGGCGCTTGGAGCGGGCCTGCTCTGCTGGACGATCCGTTCGGCCGAGGCCGAGTCGGAGGCCCGTCGCATCGCCGACAAC
>JAUIDM010000175.1 GCA_030428915.1 Alphaproteobacteria bacterium
GTGGCGGAGGGGATGGGTCTGATATCCAACCTTCTCCGCCCTCTAAGTCTCTGAATTAATTGATTTTCCGATTGTTTGGATCGCCATTTGGTTCAATCGCGACTGGCAGCGAAATGCGCTTGAAGCGCTGAGATTGGATACATCGGCGGGGTATCTACCCTGTCAATCCATTGGCAAGCGCCTTGCCCGCTGCGTCGAACACATGCATCCGAGAGCGGTCGAAGCTCAGCGACAGGGACTGTCCCCGCTCGAAAGGCAGCTGGCCCTGCTGGTGCACAGTGATCTGCGGAAGCCCCGGTGCGTCGCAATAGAGGTAGGTCTCTCCGCCCAGCTGCTCCGTCACGCCAACATCGGCCGACAGTTCACCCGAGTTGTCGGGATGAACGGAAATGTGTTCGGGCCGGATTCCGATCGTGACGCGGTCACCATCGGTCAGGCCCGGCACGTCAGGCACAGCAAGATGCGCCCCTTCGATATTGAATGCCAGCCCGTCGTCACCACGAACGGCGCGCCCCTCGAACATGTTCATACGGGGCGAGCCGATAAACCCCGCGACGAAGGCATTACGGGGCCGGTTGTATAGTTCCAGCGGCGGGCCCACTTGCTCCACCACTCCCTTTTGCAGAACCACGATCTTGTCGGCCAGCGTCATCGCCTCGACCTGATCGTGGGTCACGTAGATCATCGTGCCGCCGATATTGGCGTGCAAGGCGGAGAGTTCCTTGCGCATGGCGACCCGCAGTTCCGCATCGAGGTTGGACAGCGGTTCATCGAACAGGAAGGCCTTGGGGTCGCGCACAATGGCCCGGCCGATCGCGACCCTCTGACGTTGTCCGCCGGAAAGCGCCTTCGGCCGCCGGTCGAGGTAATCGGAAATCTGGAGAAGCTCGGCGGCCTTGCGGACACGCTCGTCAATCTCCGCTTTCGGCATCTTCGAGTTTTCAAGTCCAAAGGCCATGTTCTTGTAAACGGTCATATGCGGGTAGAGCGCATAGGACTGGAACACCATGGCCAGCCCGCGATCGGCAGCGCTGGTGTGGTTCACAACAGTCCCGTCGATCTCGATATCCCCGGAGGTTATATCCTCCAGCCCCGCGATGATGCGCAGGAGGGTGGACTTGCCGCAGCCGGAGGGGCCGACAAAGACGCAGAATTCACCGGAATGCACCTGAAGGTCGATGCCGTGGATCACCTCTAATTCGCCGTATGATTTGCGCACGTTCTTGAGATGAATTTCGGTCATGGCAGGTTTTCCTTAGCGGCTGCGCATCTTGGCGGCGAATTGCGGATCGGCCTTCTGCATCCGCAGGGGCGGCAGGCCTTTGAGGATCTGGCCGATATCGTCCAGCATCATTTCCCTGATACGGGCGTAGGACGCATGCAGCCCCCCGGCGAGGTGGGCGGAGAACAAGACATTCGGCGTGTCGCGCCACGCGTGACCGGCGGGCACGGGTTCTTCCGGGAAGACATCGACAGCGGCGCGGAAAGCACCTTCCCCCGCCATCGCAAGAAAGTCGTCGAAATCCACGATCTCGGCCCGCGAGGCAAGGACAACGCAGGCATCGCGCTTGATCAGGCCGAGCTTTGTGCGATCCAGGAACCCTTCGTTCTCGGACGTGACGCCCGCCAGAAGAAAGACCACGTCCGATTGGGTCAGCGCGTCGTCCAGCGGCAAAGGCACAAGGCCCTCGCTTGTCAGGTAACCATCCGACAGCCAGGGGTCATGGACCAGCAACCGCACGCCGAAGGGCCGCAGCAAGGGAGCGAGCGCCCGGCCTAGGTTTCCATAGCCGATCAGTGACACGGTGGCGCCGTAGAGGCTCTCCGCCGTGCCATTGCCGCCGATGCCGTAGGCCTCCTGCCCGGCGCGAAACAGCCCGTCGGCCCGATGCAGCCCGCGCAACAGGCTAATCGACTGGCACAGGCAGAACTCGGCCACGGCGGGGGCCATGGCGGGCGCTGCGCTCAGCACATGAATGCCACGCGCATGGCATTCGGCGTAGTCCAGGTTCGGTTCCCAATTGGCCTTCACGTTCAGGATCGCGCGCAGGGTCGGGGCGCGGTCCAGCCGTTCCTTCGGCATGGCGGTCTGGCCGATCAGCACGGTCATTTCGCCCAGATGTTCTTCTACCAGATCATCCGGCGCACGGCTGCCCCAATGGGCAACGACCCGGCCCATCCCGGCCAGCGCATCGGCACAGTCGGGGGTGTAGACCATGGCCTCGTTCCGCGGGAAAGGATCCATGAAAATGAGCGGTGTGTGCGTCATCATTTCATCCCCGAGGAGGCTATGCCGGTCGTGATGAACCGTTGCAGGAAGGCGAAGACGATTACGACCGGGATCAGCGTCACGACGGTCATGGCGAGGATATAGTGCCATTGTACGTCCAACTCGCCCTGGAAGGCGTTGAGCCCGACTTGCAGCGTATAGACCTCGGACCGGTTCAGCACGATCAGCGGCCAGAGGAATTCGTTCCAGCGCCACATGATCGAGAAGATCGCCAGCACCGCCACGGCAGGCATCGCCAAGGGCATCACCACGCGCCAGTAGATCTGCCATTCCGAAGCCTTGTCCATCCGCGCCGCCTCGATCAGATCACGCGGAATGGTCAGCATGTATTGGCGCAGCAGGAACACCCCCGTTGGCGTCGCCGCGCCGGGCAGGATCACCGCCCAAAGCGAGTTGATCATGCCCAGGTTCGTGACCACGAGGTAGACCGGGACAAGGATCACGGTAATCGGGATCATCAGCGTTCCGATCACGAAAAGCATGATCGCATTGCGCCCCCGGAATTCGTAGATCGACAGGCCATAGGCCGCCATGGAGTTGATCAGCAGCGTCACCATGGTGGCGGAAAAGGTGACGATGACCGAATTCCACAGGTAGCGCATGAAATTGAACCGTTCGAGCGGATCGCGGTAGTTCTCCCAAGCCATGCGCATCTCGCGCACGGGTTCACGCGCGGCGATCGGGATTTGCAGGCGCTCACCGGGGTTTTCCGGGTCCACCATCTGCGCCATGATGCCGATCCGCCGGACCTGCGCGAGCTGCTGGACCGTGCCATCCTCCATCGTCACGTCGAACAGAAGCAGGGGCTCGTCATAGCCTTCCACCTCGGCCGTGATCTGCCCGAGCGGCAGGAAAGTCGGCGGGAATTCCTGCAAGCCCGCCGGGGTCTTGAAGGAGGACAGCACCAGCCAGACCACCGGCGCGAACATCAGGAACAGACCGAAACCGAGGTAGCCATAGGTAAACACGTCGGTCCAGTGCAACTTGCTGCGCCCGCGGCGGGCACCGAGAAGTGCCCCAACCGAGCGGGAGGATTGCGTCGCGTCAACCATTGTCGCGCCTCCGGGTTGCGGCCAGTTGTGTCAGCGTCAGGACAAACAGCACCACACCGAGCACCATCGACGCGGCCGAAGCGAGGCCGAAATTCTGCACCTGGTTGGTGAAGGCCGTGTTGTAGATGTACTGGACAATGAACTGTGTCGCGGTGCCCGGGCCACCGCCGGTCAGCACGTAGACCTCGTCGAAGACCTGCACGCCCTTGATCAGCGCCAGCACGATCACCACTAGCATGTTGGGCCACAGAAGCGGCAGGGTGATGCGGAAGAAGACACGTTCCTTGCTGGTGCCGTCCATCTCGGCGGCCTCGTAAAGATCGGGCTGGATCGCTTGCAGCCCGGCCAGCAGGATCAGCGTGTAGAAGCCCATATGCGCCCAGATGGAAACGAAAACCGCCCAGAACATCGCCCATTCGGGGCTGACGAAGAACAGGATGCGGTCGAGCCCGATCGAGATCAGGAACGCGTTCAGGATACCGTCGCGCAGCAGTATCCATTTCCAGATCAGGGCAACGACGACCGGCGACAGCAGCACCGGGAAGAAGAAAACGGCGCGCCAGAAGCCCCGCGCGCGGATTTCCCGGTTCAGCACCAACGCGGTGATGAGCGAAAAGAGAACCATGAAACTGACCTGGAAGAAGATGAACACCGAGGTGTTGAAGATGCCCTTCCAGAACCGGTCTTCCCGGCAACTGACCGGGTCCGCATAGTTTTCGCAATCGAAGAGGAAGCCGTATTGTTCCGTCCCGGTCAGCGGCCGATCGCGCAGGAAAAGCTCGGTTCCTCCTGTCAGCGAGTAGGCGAAATTCATGAAAAGCGGAACGATCACGAACATCCCGAAAAAAGCCAGGTTCGGCAACAGGAACAGCCAGGGCATGCGCCGAATGCCGATCAGGCGCTGGATCGCCGATATCGGGTAGTCGAGCAGCTTGAACAGGATGCGGATGGGCCAGGCGACCACGTCTTGCAACATCTCGCCGGTATTGACCGGCGTTTTATCGACATGCGGCACTCGGGCCCTCCTGTTCGTTTGTGCAACCGGCCCCGCGCAGGGGCAGGGCCGGTCGACGTCTCTTGTCGGCCTGACTCAGCGGTTGCTTTCCGCCAACTGGTTGGCGATGTCCTCTTCCATCCGGGCATAGGCTTCCTCGAGGGTCAGTTCACCCACGATGGCCTCGTTCAGGCGCGAGATCAGCGCGTTGAACATCACCCGGTTGTTCGGGTAGCCCTGAAGCTGGAAGGCCACCGGCGAGATGCCGGGAACCGCGGCGGCGAAGGTTTCCAGCGCATGGACCGCGCGCGGGTCGTCGGCGTCGAACTCGATCCCGCCTTCGGCCAGGCCTAGATGGCCGGGGATGAACAGGGTCCGGCCATAGAATTCAGCCAGAACCTCTTCCTGCGCGAGGTAGTCCATCAGGATGCCGACCTCTTCGGGGTGCTCGGTATCCGCGATCGCAGCCAGCGCTGCGCCGCCGGGCATTCCGGTACACGCTGCCGCGCCGCACGGGGCCGGAACGGCCCACCAGTCGAACGCATCGCCGATCGTGTTCGCGAATTGCGGGATTTGCCAGGAGCCGGACATGTACATGACCACATTGGCATTGGCGAAATCCTCGTTCGCGCCAAGATAGGACGAACCCGAAACGGAGCCCCAGAGCTCCAGGGACATGGTGCCGTCCTGATGCCAGTCGTAGAGCAGCTGCGCCATGCGCTGAAGACCCTCGTCGACCAGCGCCGGATTGCCCTCTTCGTCGAACATCGCCGCACCCTGCGAGATGGCCGGACCGGCGACACGGTGACCGGACCGGTCCCAAGCCATCGGAATCGGGATGTTGAGCGCGTCAGCCACTTCGTTCACCGCAGCGGCCCAGTCTTCCCAGGTTGCGCCTTCACCCGGCAGATCGACACCGGCCTGTTCGAACAGGGTCCGGTTCACGTAAGGCCCGGTCACAGTCAGCTGCGTCATGAAGCCGTTGATCGCGTCCCCATCGGGGTCCAGCCAGTCAAGGAAGGGGCCGAAGTTGGTTTCCCAGTATTCCGGGTCCTCGATATAGGGACGCAGGTCCAGGTAGTGTTCGGAAAGACCGCCAAGGTCCGTCACACGGGCGATATCGGGGCCATTGCCCGCCGCGAGCTGAATCGGAAGCGATTCCAGAACAGCCTGGTAGGGCACAACGTCGAGCGTGACGCTGATATCGGGATGGGCTTCCTCGAACCGGTCGAGGATCGACTGCATCACTTCGCCTTCGATGCCGTCATTGTACCACATCATACGAAGCTCGGTCTGCGCCGCCGCAGACCCCGCCGCAAGCGCGAAGAGCGAGCTTGCAGCCATTAGTTTCAAGGACGTCTTCATAGTTTTCCTCCCTAGGATGGTTGATCTTATTGTGGTTGGTTTTCTGCTCGGGTTAACCCGCCGTCATGCTGCCCGCCTTGTCAGGGCGGCGATCACGCCGCGCAGTTCCGCCATGCCCTTCAGGCGCCCGACGGCCGGATAGCCAGGCTGCGCGCCCGACCCGATATCGGTCAGGATGTCATGGCCATGATCCGGCCGCATCGGGATCTCCGCGTCAGGGCGACCGGCCGCGCGACGGCGTGCCTCCTCGTCCAGGATGGCCTCAATAACGCCGACCATATCGACATCGCCATCCAGATGTTCCGATTCTATGAAACTGCACGGCGCGCGCCCCTTTTCACGAATGACATTGCGCAAGTGAACGAAATGTATCCGCGGGGCCAGCGCGCGGGCCATCGCAACGCAGTCATTGTCGGGACGCGCGCCAAGCGATCCGGTACAGAAAGTGACCCCGAATGCCGCGCTGTCCACGGCGCCCAGAATCGCCTGGTAGTCTTCCAGCGTCGACATGGTGCGCGGCAGTCCCAGCAAGGAGAACGGCGGGTCATCCGGGTGGCAGCACAGGCGCAGACCCAAGCGCTCGGCCAGCGGGACGACCTCCGACAGAAAATCGACATGGGTCTGACGCAGAACGTCCGCCGACAGGGGCGCATAGATGCCGATGGCCGCACGGACATCCTCCAGCGTCCAACGCTCGGCAGCGCCGGGCAGGCCCGAGACGACCGCTTCGCACAACGCGGATTTCTCGCTGTCGTTCATGCGCGCGGCGACCTCTCCGGCGGCGGCGGCCGTGTCGGGCGGGTAGCTTTCTGCGGCGCCGGGCCGTTCAAGAATATGGATGTCAAACGCGGCAAAATCCACCAGATCGAAGCGCATCGCCGTACCGCCGGATGGCAGGGGCGCGCGCAGTTCCGTCCGCGTCCAGTCAAGCACAGGCATGAAATTGTAACAGATCGTTTCGATCCCGGCCTCGGCCAATACTTCCATGGAGCGGCGATAGGCATCGATTTGCGTGGCCCAGTCGGGAGATTTGGTCTTGATCCCCTCGGATACCGGAAGGCTTTCCACAACATCCCATTGCAGCGCCCCACCCGAAGCCTCGGCGACCTGCGCCTGCCGCTCGGCGACCGCATCCGCAGTCCAGGGAAGGCCGGGCGCAAGCTGATGCAGGGCCGTGACGATGCCTTCGGCGCCCGCCTGCCGCGCATCGGCAAGGGTCACCCTGTCTTCAGGGCCGAACCATCGCCAAGTCCGCCGCATCTCGCCCCCCTTCCCGACTCCTTATACCGGTATACTAGTATTATTGCGTATGGCCGCGCAAACCATTTTTCCGGGGTGGCAGAGCCCAGAACCCCTTTTTCGAAAGGCCCTGTGAAAACGCAAAGACCGTCAATGCCCGCCCGGCCGCCATCCGCAATAGAGACCCGAGGATGGCGCAACCGGAAGGCGTGCCGGCCCGCCTGCGCGCGCCGATTGGTAGATCGCGGTCACCAGTTCGATGGACCGCCGCCCATCCGCCAGCGTCACTTCGCCACCGGCGCGTCCGGCCAGTGCGTCGGCAACGGCATCGAGATAGCCGGCAAAGCCCGCTGGCGCCTCCGGCACCCTTTCCAGCACCGCATCCACCTCCGCCTGCGTGACCGGCGGGCGCGCGATGAAACGCCAAGTGTCCTGCGCAGGCGTATAGGGGGCGGTACCGCTTTCCGCAGTCAGCCCCGCGAAACAGAACCGCAACCTGGTCGTGTCCTCGCCCGCGCCAAGCGTCACCGAGCTTGTGGCCAACGCGCCGTTTTTCATCCGAAACGCCAGCGCGGCGCAGTCCTCTGTTTCGATCCGGTTGACGCGGGTATCGGTCAGCGCCGTCACCTCCGCCACCGGCCCCATGACATGACACAGGAGGTCATGCGCATGAATCGCGTGGCCAAGCAGCGCGCCGCCGGCTTCGCCCTCCCAGGTGCCGCGCCATGGCACGGCGTAGTAATCGGCATTCCGGTTCCAATGGGTTTCAAGGCTGGCCACGAAGGGCTTTCCCGCGAGCCCCGCCGCCTGCAAGGCCCGCAACCGCGCCAGCGCCGGACCATAACGGTACTGGAACACGGGAAAGACCTGTTTGCCGCTTGCCGCAGCGGCGGCTTCCAGCCTGTCGGCCTCATCGAGCGAGCGGACAATCGGCTTTTCACAAATCACGTGTTTGCCCGCTTCCAGCGCCTGGACCGACACCGGGAAATGCAGGTGCGGCGGCAGGCAGATATCCACGAGGTCGATGGACCGGTCGGCGAGAACCGCCTCCAGATCGCCGGTAATCTCGATATCCGCATCGCCCCCTGTTGCAGCCGACGCCCGGCCGGTATCAAGGTCGCAGATCACGGCAACCCGGAACCGGTCCGGCAAGGCCCGGTATCCCGCCAAATGCTCCGCCCCGATGCCCGCTCCGACGATGGCGACGCGGATCATGCCCGCGCGCCTTCCGCAATGGCCTGCGCCTTCAGCGAAAGCTCGCAAACCTTGAAGACATGCGCCTGCGACATGGCGGTTTCCGTCCGGTCGCGCAGGTCAGCGACAAAGCGGGCGAAAAAGGGCAGTTCCGCGCCCGAAGCGTCAATCTTCTCGCAGCGGTCGCCGTTGACGAGGATCACGTGATCCGTGCCATCGCTGCCCACGTCCACATACTTGCGCAGCTCGATATAGCCCTCGGTCCCGAGGATCGTCAGCCGTCCGTCACCCCAGGTCGGCAACGCGTCGGGCGTATACCAGTCGACGCGGATATAGCCTCGGCCCCGGTCGCTGCGCAGCGCGATCTCGCCGAAATCCTGAAGGCCGGGATCGTCGGGATTGGCATAGTTCGAGACGCTGGCCAGCGTCACCTCGGCGTCGCTGGAGCCGGTGAAGAACAGGAACTGGTCGATCTGGTGGCTGGCGATATCGGTCAGGATCCCGCCATAGGCGTCGCGGTCGAAGAACCAGTCGGGCCGCGTGTCACGGTTGAGCCGGTGCGGGCCAATGCCGAGCGTCTGCACGACCCTGCCAATCGCGCCTTCGGCGACAAGTTCGGCAGCAAGGGTGACGGCGGGCACCTCGAAGCGCTCCGAAAAGTCGA
>JAUIDM010000176.1 GCA_030428915.1 Alphaproteobacteria bacterium
GCTTTGCGGCTTCCGCCTCCAGATGCGCGCGTTTCGCGCCGTCCGGATCGAGCCCGGAAAGGTCGAAATGCGACAGGATGTTCAGCATCAGGATCGCGGTCGCGCCCTGCCCGTTGGGCGGGTGTTCGAGCAGATCGTGATCCTTGTAGGTGCCGCTGATCGGGTCGGCATAGGTGCAGCAGGTCGCCGCGAAATCGGCGAGCGTGTGGCTGCCGCCATGCCGGTTAAGGCCCGCGACCATGTCTTCGGCCACCTCGCCTTCATAAAAGGCGGCCCGGCCGTGTCTGGCGATCCGGCGCAAGACCTCGGCCTGTTCGGGTGCCCGGAAGATATCGCCTGTCCGAAGCGGGTCGCCGTTGTTCAGGTAATAGCGCCGGGCAATGCCGCTCAGCCGCGCAGCACTTTCCTGCCAGTCAAAGGCCACGCGCGGTGCGACGGGGATGCCGTCCTCCGCGTAGCGGATCGCGGGTGCCAGTGTCTCAGCGAGCCCGAGACGTCCCCAATCGGCCGAAAGTGTGCAAAAGGCATCAATCGCGCCGGGCATGGTGACGGAATGCACGCTTTTAGTGCCGATCGTGGTGGTGCCTGCGGCCCGCAACTGGTCGGCGTCGAACCCGGAAGGGGCGCGGCCCGAACCGTTCAGGGCAATGACCCTGTCTTCCCCGGCAGGTTTCAGGAGAACGAAGCAGTCGCCGCCGATGCCGCAGCTTTGCGGCTCTGCGATGCCCAGTAGCACCGCGCCGGCGATCGCCGCATCGACGGCATTGCCGCCGCCTTGCAGGATGTCGAGAGCCACTTTCGCGGCCAGGGGGTGGGACGTGGCGCACATCGCGTTCGCGGCGATGACCGGCGACCGGCCGGGGCGATGAAAATCACGCATGTGTTCCTCCCTTGCGGGGGAAAGCTAGGACGCGATTGTGGGAAAGGAAAGACCTCGACGCCGCGCAATGGGTGGGGGCTGTTAAACGCGGCGCCGAGGGAAGCCTTAAGCAGCTACAGGTTCTTCTTCACTGATATTTCCGGCCGAGTTTGGGACTCATTGCGGCAACTTTACGGCGAGGAAGTTTCTGTGCCACCGCCACATGTCGGGAAGCAGGCTTGACCCGGTGGCGGGCGCGGATTCCCAAGGGTTCAATTGATTTAACGTACTGTCAAAACAAGAAAATCGGGAGACGCTTGCCGAGCGGATGATACGGATGAGACGGCGCGGGCTTTCCCGCCACCGGAACCCGAAAGGTCAGAATGTTGCGCCCATTTTCCCGCCGATAGTCGAGATCTGTCGTCAATACGCGAATCAACGCCCAGCCCCAGCCCCCTTCCGGCATCGTCTCTATCTTCCGCGGGGGAGCTTGGATGCCGGGACTCGGCGACACGAGACCCGGCATGGGGACCCCCGCGTCGACGATGCGGCATTCCAGATTGCCTCGGCCTTTCACGACAAGGAGGTCGACCGGACCCGGTTCACGGCTTGCATAGCCGTGTTCAACAACATTGTTGAGAGCCTCTGCCAGCGTCAGTTCCAGCGTACCGGCATCCTCGACCGAGATCTGGCGGGCAAAGCGCGCCACTGCCCGGCGCAGTGCATCCCTTACGGCAGCGGGTTCTGCCGAAAACACATGGCGGAATCTGCCGCTCGGGTGATCCCGCTGCAGCGGGGCGGGTTGGCGCCCTGGCCGCTGGTCACTTGGCATACCGCAGGTCCCGGTCCGACGCGGGCGCGCTGTCGTGGATGGCAAAGACGCTGTCCATGCGTGTCAGGCGAAAGACCTTTCCGACATTCGGCGTCAGCGCTGCCAGTTCCAGCGTGCTGGCCGGGGCGAGAAATTTCATCACCGACACGATGGCGCCAAGTCCGGAGCTGTCGACGAAACCAACGTTCCCGAGGTCGAGCACCACCCGGCCGTTGCATCCGACCGTCAGTTCGCGCATCCGATCCTTGAACTGGATCGCGACAGCAGCGTCGATGCGCGCATCACAAACACGGACTACGAGCGCATGGTCGATGGTTTCCGAAACAAGGTTCATCACATTACACTCCCAACTGCCCGGCGGAGGCTAGACCTCAATCCTTACTATTCGGTATGGCTCTGCAGGAACCGACAGAGAGGAGCTGAGCCATGGAAGATGTCGTGATCGCCGGAGCCGCACGAACCGCTATGGGCGGGTTTCAGGGCGCGTTCGGGTCGGTGGATGCCGCGACGCTTGGCGGTGCTGCCATCGCGGCGGCCATTGCGGATGCGGGCGCGGAGCCCGTGCAGGTCGAGGAGCTTCTGATGGGCTGTGTGCTGCCCGCTGGACAGGGGCAGGCGCCCGCGCGGCAGGCGGGTTTCAAGGCGGGGCTTTCGGATGCCGTTCCCGCGACCACACTGAACAAGATGTGCGGCTCGGGCATGAAGGCGGCAATGATGGCGCACGACCAGATCGCGCTTGGCCGGACGGGCATCATGGTCGCGGGCGGGATGGAGAGCATGACCAATGCGCCCTATCTGCTGCCGAAGATGCGCGGCGGTGCCCGTCTCGGCCATGGTCAGGTCATCGACCACATGTTCCTCGACGGGCTGGAGGACGCCTATGACAAGGGCCGCCTGATGGGCACTTTCGCCGAGGATTGCGCCTCTGCCTTTCAGTTTACGCGCGCGGCCCAGGACGATTATGCGCTGGCGTCGCTGTCCCGCGCGCTCGATGCGCAGGCATCGGGGGCCTTTGCCGGTGAGATTGCGCCGGTCACGGTGACGAGCCGCAAGGGAGAGACCATCGTCGATGCCGATGAGCAACCGGCCAGCGCCCGGCCCGAGAAGATCCCGACCCTGAAACCGGCCTTCCGCAAGGACGGCACGGTGACGGCGGCCAATTCCTCTTCGATCTCGGACGGGGCGGCGGCCTTGGTGCTGGCCTCCCGCCGGGCCGCCGAGACGGCCGGTTTAAAGATTCGCGCCCGTATCCTTGGCCATGCCAGCCACGCCCATGCACCAGCGGAGTTTCCGACTGCGCCGGTGCCCGCGGCGCGCAAACTGATGGAGCATCTTGGCTGGTCGGTCGGCGATGTCGACCTGTGGGAGGTGAACGAGGCCTTTGCCGTCGTGCCCATGGCCTTCATGCACGAGCTGGGCCTGTCCCGCGACATCGTGAACGTCAATGGCGGCGCCTGTGCGCTGGGCCACCCGATCGGTGCCTCCGGCGCGCGGATCATGGTCACGTTGCTGAACGCGCTGGAAAAGCGCGACCTGAAGCGCGGGATCGCTGCGATCTGCATCGGAGGCGGCGAAGGAACGGCCATCGCCATAGAACGCGCTTGACCGCGCTTGCCCCTAGGCCGTCACTTCGGCCCGACCAGCGCGAACATCGCGCCTTGCGGATCGCGCGCGCCCATGATGAAGGCGCCCCCCGGCACCTCCATCGGCCCGTGCAGGACCTGCCCACCCGCCTCGGCGGTGCGGGCAATGGCCGCCTGCACCCCATCCGTCCCGAAATAGGGTAGCCAGAACGGCGTGCCCGGCCCCGGCATGCCGGGCATCAGTTTCATCATGCCACCGATATCGCTCTTGCCCTGACGGAAGAGCTGATAGGTCATGCCCGGTCCCATTTCCATCGCGTCGCCCGGTTTCCAGCCGAAGAGCTTGCCGTAAAAGGCCAGTGCCGCCTCGGGGTCGGAGGTCATCAGTTCATGCCAGTTGCCATGGCCAGTTGCCTTCTGATCGAAGGCGCGGCCGTCATCTTCGGCCATCTGGAGGATGCCGAAGGCCGCCCCCTGCGGATCGGTCGCAGCGGCGAAGCGGCCGGTGCCGGGGATGTCGGCGGGGCCGTAGACCACCGAACCGCCCGATTTTTCGATGTCCTTTGCGGCCTTGTCGCAGTTGGTGACCGTGACATAGAGCATCCACATCGGGAGCATGCCTGCCTGCGCTGCCATGATCCCGGCGACCATGTCTTCGCCCGCGCGGGCGATCCGGTAATCCATGCCCTCGATGCCGGAATCGGCGACGCTCCAGCCTGCGACATGGGCATAGAAATGCCCCGCCGCGTCGGGGTCGGTGGTGGACAGCTCATACCAGCAGGGTTTGCCGCGTTTAGGTTTGGCCATGTCTTCCTCCCGTTATTTCATCGCCCTCTGGCGGGGCGCGGAACCAGCCTGCGCCCCGGAACACCCAATTGCAAGTTGGACGGGGTCAGACCGCGCGGTCGAACTTGGTCGAGAGATGGATGAGGCTTTCGGATGACTTCACGCCGGTCATCTCGCCGATCTGGTCGAGCACACCGTCAAGCACTGTCGTCGAGGGGGCCGCGACCTGAAGCAGGAAATCGACCCGGCCCGAGGTGGTGTGGACCCGCTCCACCTCCGGTATCGCTTTCAGGCGGCTCAACACATTGGCCTGCGCGCGCGGTTCGATTGTCAGAAGGACCGTTGCCCGGATGCGGGCCTGTCGCGCCGCTTCGCCCAGCTTGACGGTATAGCCTGCGATGACGCCTGTCGTTTCAAGCCGCTCCAGCCGCGCCTGAATGGTTGAACGCGCGACTTTCAGCCGCCGTGCCAGCGTCGCCACGGAGACCCTTGCATCGGAGCCGAGAAATCCCAGAATTGAGCGGTCGAGGTCATCCATTTTGCAACACCGGCAGTTTGACTGATGTTTTCGTCATTTCAACGACCGGGTCAAGCAAATCTACTCTTTAGATCGGTTATAATGTGCTACATATCCCCGGGACTTCGTTCAGGCAAAGGGCGGCTCATACGCACCTTACCTGGTTTGGTCAAATGCGTAAGCGCTTTCCAACCGGTATGCCCGGGCAAAAGGTGGCTGCGCCTTGTTGGCAAGGGTAACCGCCGATGGGGCTCTCAAAAATGATCTGGGCGAATCCGTCCGAATTCCTTCGTATCGAACAGCCGGTCAACCCGGTGATGTTTTTCGCCCCTTCGGTGCTGCAGGCCAGCGCGCGGCGGTTCATTGACGGCTTTCCGGGTCTCGTGACCTACGCCGTCAAGTCGAACCCCGAGGAGATGGTGATCCAGAACCTCGTCGCTGCCGGCATCCAGGGCTTCGATGTCGCCTCGCCCGCCGAGATCGAGATGGTGCGCCGTCTCGCGCCCACGGCCGCGTTGCACTACAACAACCCGGTGCGCGGGCGGCACGAGATCGCCTATGCCGTCGAGATGGGCGTGAAGTCCTATTCGGTGGACAGCCGGTCGGAACTGCAGAAGCTGATCGACATCGTGCCCGCCGAGGGCGCCGAAATCTCCGTGCGCTTCAAGTTGCCGGTCGCGGGCGCCGCCTACAATTTCGGCGCGAAGTTCGGTGCGACGGTGGAACTGGCGACGGAACTCTTGGCGGCCGTCGCTGCGGCGGGTTTCGTCCCCTCGCTGACCTTCCACCCGGGCACCCAGTGCACCGATCCGATGGCCTGGGACGCCTATCTGCGCGCGGCGGCCGAGATCTGCACCAATGCCGGGGTGAAGGCACGCCGCCTGAACGTCGGCGGCGGCTTCCCGTCGCACCGTCTGTCGACCGAAATCCCCCAGCTTGACGCGATCTTCGAGCTGATCGGCCGTGTGGCGCAGGAGGCGTTCGACGGCGAGCCGCCCGCACTCGTCTGCGAACCGGGCCGCGCCCTCGTTGCTGAAAGCTTCACGCTGGCCGCCCGGATCAAGGGGCTGCGCGACGGGGAGCATGTGTTTCTGAACGACGGCACCTATGGCAACCTCGACGAACTGCCGATCACCGGCATCATCGACCGCATCGCTGTCGTGACGCCGGAAGGCGCGCAGCGCGAGGGTGAGGCCCAGCCGCGTGTGATCTTCGGGCCGACCTGCGACAGCGTCGACCGCCTGCCGGGTGAGGTCGATCTGCCAAGCGATCTGGAAGAGGGCGATTTCCTCGTCTTCTCCGGCATGGGCGCCTATTCAACCGCGACCAATACCCGCTTCAACGGCTTCGGTGACATGAAGATCGCCACGGTGATGCGCCTCGGCCTCTGAGCTGTCGCGCTGAAGACTATCGGGCCGGTGCCGAACGGCGCCGGCCTTTTTCGTGCGGCATGCAATTGCCCGGAAATCGTCACACGACCGCTCAACCTTTCGTCAAACTTGTTTCCATATCCTCCCGTGACGGCGGTTTCTATTTACGTTGAGAGCGCCCGTCGGTCATTTCGACCGGCCGCGGCCTGACCGGGAACAGCAGATGCCAGTGTCGACCCAGATCGCCCGAGGAATGGACATGCGCTGCATGTCACTGGAACTGTCGCCGCGTGGGAAACAGAAACAAGCGGTAACAGGAAGTTACGGATTCCTGACTATGGCCGACTCGCGGTTCGGGTTAGGATTGGACATGGGTGAAGCGACGGAAGGACGGGTAGGGTGACACGGCTCACCGATCAGCTGTTGAAGTTTCTGCGCATCGGCCGACGGGTCGAAACGCAAAGCGCCAAGCGCGGTCGCGGCCCCACCGATCATGTCATTCTTCTCGACGGCACGTTGTCCAGCCTGTCGCCCGGGCATGAGACCAATATCGGCCGGATCTACAAGCTTTTGCAGAGCTGCCAGTCGGCGCAGATGTCGATCTATTACGAAGCAGGTGTGCAATGGCATATGTGGCGCCATACGCCCGATGTGGCGATGGGGCGCGGCATCAACCGGCAGATTCGCCGGGCCTATGGCTGGCTGGCGTCTCGCTACCGGCCCGGTGACCGGGTCTTCCTGTTTGGCTATTCGCGCGGCGCCTATGCGGTGCGGTCGCTGGCGGGCATCATCGACCAGGTCGGTCTGCTGAAGGCCGAATGCGCCACGGAACGCAACGTGAAATTCGCGTATCGCTATTATCAGCGCGAAAGCGAAAGCCAGTATGAGGCCGCCTTCCGTCGCCGTTATTGTCACGAGAAAGTCGAGATCGAAATGATCGGCGTCTTCGATACGGTGAAGGCGCTGGGGGTTCGGCTTCCCTTCCTGTGGATGTGGACCGAGCCGCAGCACGAGTTTCACAACCACGCGCTGGGCTCCGTCGTGCAACACGGCTATCACGCGCTGGCCCTCAACGAAAACCGCGCCGCCTTTGACCCGATCCTGTGGGAAACCACCGATGGCGACTGGGCCGGGCGGATTGAACAGGTCTGGTTCCGCGGATCGCATGGCGATGTCGGTGGCCAGCTGGGCGGGTTCAACGCGGCGCGGCCGCTGGCGAACGTGCCGCTCTGCTGGATGCTGGAGAAGGCCGAAGGCCGCAGCCTGTCGCTGCCGTCCGACTGGCGCGAGGGCATCGACATGGACGCAACCGTGCCGTCTGTTGGTACGGTGCGCGGCTGGGGCAAGGCATTTCTGCTGCGTGCGAAACGGAAGGTCGGGCGCGACCCGTCGGAAAGCATTCATCCGACCGCGCATCTTGAGGCGTCTGCAAAAAACGGCTGGACGCTGCCAGCCTTGCGGCTCATCCGCCGGACATGATCAGGCAGGTCGTGGTTCCGGTCGCATAGATGCGGCCATCTTCAACGCCGCGGATCTCACCTCTCGCGACGCCGGTCGACCTGCCGGAATGCTGAACGATGCCCTCGGCCTCGATCTCGATCCCCAATGACAGCGCACGGGTGACATTCACCGAATAGTCGAGCGTGGTGTAAAACCGACCCTTTGGTACGGTCGTCATCACGGCGCAGGCCATACAACTGTCCAGAAGCGTGCCGTACCAGCCGCCATGGACCGCCCCCATCGGGTTGGTATGGCCGAACCCCGCTTTGCCGCGAAACACGACGCGGCCCGGTTCGACCAGGTGCAGGCTGTAGTTCAGGGTGCGTGCGATGGCGGGTCCGGCGATCTTGCCCTCAAGAATGCCGCGCATGAATTCGAGGCCGGACATCGACAGGAGCGTCTCCCGGCTGGCGATATCTGCGGGGGATTCAGCAATGAAGGGCATTGGCATGTGGGACTCCGGTCTTTGCGGCGCAAGCCTGCCGCAAGAACCGGCCCCGGACAATGGCTGTCCGGGGCCGGGTTGCATAACGCTGCTTCAAGCCACGTTCTGCAGGGAGACCTCCGGCACGATGCCGAGCGCAAAACAGACATCGCGTGTCAGCGTGGGCCGGTTGAGTGTGTAGAAGTGAAGATCCTCGACACCACCCTGCAACAGGTTGTCGCAAAGTTCGGTGGCGACGACAGTTGCCAGCAAATCCTCCCGCCCATCGCGCTTTGCAGCGGCGAAGGCGTCTTCAAGCCATTCGGGGATATGGGCGCCGCAGCTTTGGGCAAAGCGTTTGGTGCCGTCCCATGAGATGATCGGCAGGATGCCCGGAATGATCGGCGCGTCGATACCCGCCTTTTCGCAGGCATCGCGGAATCGGAAGAAGCTTTCGGCCTCGAAAAAGAACTGGGTGATGGCGGAGGACGCACCCGCGTCGATCTTGCGTTTGAGCCAGTCGACATTGGCGGCCATATCAGCGGCTTCCGGATGCGACTCGGGGTAGGCGCCGACGCGGATGTGGAACTTGCCCGTTTCTGCCAGCGCCTCGATCAGTTCGATGGAGGAGGCGAACCCGTCTTCGTGAACGGCGAATTTCTCCGTACCCTTCGGCGCATCGCCGCGGAGCGCCACGATCTCGGTCACGCCGGCCTCGGCGTATGAGTTGGCAATTTCCAGCGTCTCGGCCTTCGTCGCCTCGACGCAGGTGAGGTGAGCGGCGACGTTCATACCGTAATGCGCGCCGATCGTCGTGACCGCTTCATGCGTCAGCTTGCGGGTCGTGCCGCCAGCGCCATAGGTGACGGAGGCGAAGCTCGGCTTCAGTGGCGCCAGCATCTGCGCGGTTTCCCAAAGCTGGA
>JAUIDM010000177.1 GCA_030428915.1 Alphaproteobacteria bacterium
TGATTTCCGGCAAGCTGGAGCTCTTTGACGGTCTCGCGCAGATGCCGCATCCCGACCATATCCTGCGCCCCGACGAGGCGCGCGAGCTGCCCGATTTCGAACCGGTCTATCCGTTGACCGCCGGTGTCACGCAGCGCGCGATCCAGAAGGCGGCGTTGTCAGCGCTGACACGCCTGCCCGAATTGGAGGACTGGATCGACCCTGGACTCAAGGCAAGGGAAAAATGGCCCGGCTGGGCCGATGCCGTCCGCGCCGCCCATGCGCCGGAAACCCTGACCGACATTACCGCCGAAGCGCCCGCGCGGCAGCGGATGGCCTATGACGAATTGTTCGCGCATCAGCTGACGCTCGCGCTGGCACGGATGTCGATGCGGCGCGGCAAGGGGCGGGCGAGCATCGGGACAGGTGCCTTGCAGGGAAAGGTTCTGGCCGCTCTGCCTTACGCCCCGACGGGCGCCCAGACCCGGGCGGTCGCCGAGATTGCCGCCGACATGGCGTCCGAGAAGCGGATGAGCCGGTTGCTGCAGGGTGATGTCGGCGCGGGCAAGACTCTCGTTGCCTTCATGGCACTCCTGATCGCGGTCGAGGCGGGCGGGCAGGGGGTGATGATGGCCCCGACAGAAATCCTCGCCCGTCAGCATCTGGAGGGGCTGCGACCGCTCGCCGAGGATGCGGGCGTGGTGCTTGAGATTCTCACGGGCCGCGACAAGGGCGCGGAACGCGCCGCCAAGCTGAAGGCTTTGGCGGCAGGCGACATCCATATCCTCGTCGGCACCCATGCGGTCTTTCAGAAAGATGTGGAATTCCATGACCTACGTCTTGCCATCGTCGACGAACAGCACCGTTTCGGCGTGGCCCAACGCATGGAGCTTGGGGCGAAAGGGACTACGGCGGATGTGCTGGTGATGACGGCAACGCCGATCCCGCGCTCGCTCAGCCTCGCGCAATATGGCGATATGGATGTCTCGGTGCTGGACGAAAAACCTGCCGGGCGGAAGCCGGTGAAGACCGCGCTGATCTCTGCCGGCCGGTATGACGAGGTTGTCGGGCATCTCAGGCAGGCTGTGGCGGAGGGGCGGCAGGCCTACTGGGTCTGCCCGCTGGTCGATGAGAGCGAACTGGTTGACCTGACGGCGGCAGAGGAACGGTTCAAGGCGCTGCGCGCGACGCTGGGTGAGGGTGTCGTCGGCCTGGTCCATGGCCAGATGCCACCGGCCGAAAAGGATACCGCGATGGCGGCTTTCGTCGCGGGGCGGACCAAGGTTCTGGTCGCGACGACCGTGATCGAGGTCGGGGTCAACGTGCCCAATGCGTCGATCATGGTGATTGAACGGGCGGAGATATTCGGGCTTGCCCAGCTGCACCAGCTGCGCGGCCGGGTCGGGCGAGGCGCTGCGGAATCGACCTGCCTGCTGATGTATCAGCCGCCGCTGAACGAAGGGGCGGAGCGGCGCCTTTCGATCCTGCGCGAGACCGAGGACGGGTTCCGCATCGCCGAGGAGGACCTTGCAATGCGGGGCGCGGGCGACCTGATCGGAACCGCGCAGTCGGGCCTGCCGAAATTTCGCGTCGCCGATCTGGAACGGCAATCGGCGCTGATGGCGGTGGCGCAGACAGATGCGCGCAAACTGCTGACGGATGACCCGAAACTCGAAACCCCGCGCGGGCAGGCGGCGCGCGTGCTTTTGTGGCTGATGGAACAGGACCGGGCGATCCGGCTGATCTCCGTCGGTTAACCATTGTTCCCATCCCGTTCTCAAATGTTCTTAAAAAGTTCTTTACATCGCATTCAGGATATGAGAACAAATCAGCAACAGAGGTGAAAGGAAGGTGGCAAGATGAAAACCGATCTGAAATCCGTTCTGATCCGCGCGCGCGGGACGATCGCGCAGGATGCCGCCGGTCTTCTTTCCCTCGTGATGATGCTGATCGTCGGTTTGCACCTGCCCAGCCTGATCTGATCCTGCGGCGTTTCCCCGAAACGCTCTACCTGTTACTGCCTCGCGGTTCTCCGCCCGGAATACGCCTGTCCCCAGTCCCCGGCTCTTCCCCGAGCCCCGCGTCCGGACACCGGAAATCGCTTCCTGCCGCCGCCTCCTTTCGGAGCGCGGCGGTTTTTTTGTTCGGGTTCCGAGGCGTGAGCTATCGGCGGGCGGACGCTGCTACAGAGTGGAAAGCGCGGTCTTCAGATCGCCGTAGCCGGTAAACCGCCGCTCATAGGCCAGGCCCAGCCTCTCCGCGCAATCCTGCGCTTTCCGGTCCAGTGCCGGATCGTTCGTCTGCGCCTGATAGACCAGCTTTTCGTAGTTGCCGAAATACATGTCCCGAAGTTCGGGGTGGCGGTCGAGTCCCATGGGTTTCCAGACGAAGGCGTCGAATTGCCTTACGAGGAAATCGGTCAGGTAGAAGGCCGTGAACTCATCGCGCGCGGCAAAACGGTCATTGCCCTCGAAGAAGGAATAGCAATGTGGGCCCGCGATCATCCTGACCCCGAGTTCGGCGCAACGCGCCTCCAGCCCGCCGCCGGTGCCGCAATCGGCATAAACTATGAAGATGTCGTCATAGTCCTTGCGATGCTTGTTCACCGCGTCCGAGACGGCTTCGGTGATCTTTTCGGGCCAGAGGTGGTATTTCGCTGGCAGACAGGTGAGGTCTAGATGGCTCCAGCCATTGGCGTTTTTCAGGTCGAGAATCTCGCGCGCCAGCGCACCGCAGGCGATCAGAAGAATGCGCCCGTTCCGTTCCGGGGCGATACCTTCCTCGGTCAGAACCTGGTCCGGGGGGATCATGGCTTTCGCCCCCAAAGCCGGACGAGCACAGCCAGCGCCATGAGCACGATGCCCGCAAAGGCCGCGGCAGAAGATGGGATCGCGCTGTTGCCGCTCAGCCAGAAGCCAATGACGACCGTCACTGCCGCAGCGGCAAAGACGAACGCGAGCATCGGCAGAAGGCGTGTCATGGCTTCAATCTCCCTTCCTTTCCTATCTGTGTGCGGCCAATCCCGATGTGAAGCCGCCGGAAAGAAAAAGGCCCCGCCAGACTGCACGCCTGCGGGGCCGACAGGAAGCATTCCCTGAAACTCAGCCAGCGGCGAGTTTGTTGTGTTTGCGCGAGATGAAGTCCTTCGCGGTCTGCACCGCGACGGCCGCGTCACGGCAATAGGCGTCGGCACCGATTGCCTTGCCGAACTCTTCGTTCAGCGGCGCACCGCCAACCAGAACGATGTAGTCGTCGCGCATGCCCTTTTCCTTCATCGTGTCGATCACGACCTTCATGTAGGGCATCGTGGTGGTGAGAAGCGCCGACATGCCGAGGATGTCCGCCTCTTCGCGCTCCAGCGCGGCGATGTAGTTTTCGACCGGGTTGTTGATGCCGATGTCGACGACCTCGAAACCCGCGCCTTCCATCATCATGCCGACAAGGTTCTTGCCGATGTCGTGGATGTCGCCCTTGACGGTACCGATCACCATCTTGCCGACCTTCGGCGCGCCGGTTTCGGCCAGAAGCGGCTTGAGGATCGCCATGCCGGCCTTCATCGCGTTGGCGGCCAGCAGCACTTCCGGCACAAAGAGGATGCCGTCGCGGAAGTCGGCGCCGACGATGGTCATCCCGGCCACGAGCGCCTTGGTCAGGACGTCATAGGGCGCCCAGCCACGGTCCAGAAGAATGCGCACGCCTTCTTCGATCTCTTCCTTGAGACCGTCGTAAAGGTCGTCGTGCATCTGAAGCACAAGCTCTTCGTCGTCGAGCTCGGAAAGGATGATATCGTCTTCGTCGGCCATCGCATGTCTCCTGGCGGTTCTTGAGCCCGTAATGCGGCCAATGTTGCCATATCACTTGGCGATTTGCGACATCGTCCGCACATTCGGCGACAGAGAGCGACAAGGTGGCGGTAAAGGTGGCCTTGATGCTTGATAAATGTTCTTTAAATGTTCTATTTTCACGCCATGCCCCTACCGCCCCCCGATCCCTTTCTGCGCCTGAAGGCGCGCGGCGCATCGACGAATGCTGAGGGCCGTTTTGAACCCTATGTTCGGCTGTCCGAAAACGACGGCTGGGACATCGCCGAGGACGAACGTATCGCCCGCACAGAGGTGAGCGAGGAGCAGCCGCGTTCCGTCATCAATCGCGTGTCCTCGCCCGATCTGAATTTCGACCGCTCCGTCAATGCTTACCGGGGGTGCGAACATGGCTGCATCTACTGTTATGCGCGGCCGAGCCATGGCTATCTGGGGCTTTCGGCCGGGCTCGACTTCGAAACGAAACTGGTGGCGCGGCCGACCGCGCCGGAGGTGCTGGAACGGGAGCTTGGGCGGAAGTCCTATCGGGTCGCGCCGATCGCCATCGGCACAAATACGGACCCCTATCAGCCGATCGAACAGCGCTACCGGATCACGCGGCGTATGCTGGAAGTTCTTTCTGCCTGGAATCACCCTGTGACCATCGTGACGCGCGGGGCGCTGATCGAGCGTGATCTGGATATTCTGGGCGATATGGCCGCGCGGCGACTGGTGCAGGTCGGCGTGTCGGTCACAACACTGGATCAGGGCCTCGCCCGGCGGATGGAGCCACGCGCACCCACGCCAGCCCGGCGGATGGCAATGATCCGGGCGCTGTCCGGGGCAGGGGTGCCGGTTCGGGTGATGGTGTCACCCGTTGTCCCGGTGCTGACCGAACCCGAGATGGAGCGTATCCTTGCGGCTGCGAAGGAAGCGGGGGCCGTGGCGGCAAGCTGGATCCTTCTGCGTCTGCCGCACGAGGTGTCGGATCTGTTCCGCGACTGGCTGGTGCGTGCCGAGCCTGGGCGGGCGGATCACGTAATGAACCGCATTCGCGAGATGCGGGGCGGCAAGGATTACGACCCGGACTGGGACCGGCGTATGACGGGCGAGGGGGTTCATGCCGATCTGATCGCACACCGATTTGCCATTGCGACCAAACGGCTGGAGTTGGCCCACGACCTGCCCGATCTGGACTGTTCCGCCTTCACCCGACCGCCCAAGCCCGGCGATCAGCTTTCGCTTTTCTGATGCGAACGCGGCGCGCCGTCTCGGGGCCCGCCCATCTCATCCGACACCCGGGAAACCGTGTATCCGGATTGCGCCGGGTCGCCCCCGGGCGGGAGTAAAGGCATTCAAAGGACCTCGTTGGGTGTCCCGTACCTGGGTATCAACCGCGGCGGCGGCCCCGGCGTTCGCGGCCCGGCGCCGCGTCGTCGCCGGTCCCGTCGGAGGCCGAAGAGAACCCGCCGAGCCGCGCGGCGATCTCGTCAAGCGTAGGACGCGGCCCGCGTGGCCGCTCTTCCAGCGCGCGGCGCATAGCGGCCAGATGTTCAGGCATCGTGCCGCAACAGCCGCCGATTATCGTGGCGCCAGCGTCGCGCGCCAGAACCGCGTAGTCGGCCATCAGGTCCGGCGTGCCATCGTAATGGATATGCCCGTCGTGATATTTCGGAATCCCGGCATTGCCCTTGGCGATGATCGGCCGTTCGGGCCCCGCGGCCACGAAGCCCAGCACGGTGCGCATCAGATCGGCCGCCCCGACGCCGCAATTGGCGCCGAATGCAATCGGCGGATTCGGAAGTTTCTCGACCATCGCCGCCATCGCGGCCGAGGTCATGCCCATCATCGTGCGGCCCGCCGTGTCGAAGCTCATCGTGCCGCACCAGGGCATACCAGCCAGCCCGCAGGCCTCGGCCGCGGCGGCATATTCCTCGGGCGCGCTGATGGTCTCTACCCAAAGCACATCGACGCCGCCCTCTTTCAGCCCCTCGGCCTGTTCGTGGAACATCTCGACGGCACGCTCATGGGTCAGCGACCCCATCGGTGCCATGATCTCGCCCGTCGGTCCCATGGAACCGGCGACGATTACGGTGCGGCCTGACGCATCGGCGATCTCGCGGCCCAGTTCCGCACCGATGCGGTTAAGTTCGCGCACCCGGCCTTGTGCATTGTGCAGCTTCATCCGGCTCGCATTGCCGCCGAAGGTATTGGTCAGGAAGATGTCCGATCCGGCCTCGACCGCGCTGCGGTAGAGGCTGCGGATATTGTCCGGCTTGTCGACGTTCCACAGTTCCGGCGCCTCGCCGGCGGTCAGCCCCATGTTGAACAGGTTGGTGCCGGTCGCGCCGTCGGCCAGCAGCCAGTCGCGTGACGCCAACAGGCGGGAAAGCAGGTCGCTCATCAAATGAAGCCTTTCTTCAATACCGTGTCAGGGCGTTTGACGCCCCCCTTGGCCCCGATGTGCCACTTCGGGGGGCGGTTTTCAAACCGAACTTTCTCATGATGATCGTGAGCCTGCCTGCAAATTGGCCGCGCGTCGGTTCATCGACTCAGAGCGGATTGCTTCAGCAGGCGGGCAGGCAGGGGACGCACCCGCAGCTCTCCCGCGATCCGTCTCAGGCTTCCTTCATGATCTGGTGCTTGGCCTCGATCATCAGTTCGACCATCTTGGCGCGGATCGTCTGCTCGCTGGCCAAGTCCCCGAGATCGCCCGCGATCTTGCGATACACATCCTCGTCGCCGGCCTCTTCGAAATCGGCGGCGACCACTTCCTTCGCATAGGCAGCGGCATCATCGCCAGACTTGCCCAAGAGTTCGGCCACCCAAAGTCCGAGCAGCTTGTTGCGCCGCGCTTCGGCCTTGAACTTCATCTCCTCGTCATGGGCAAACTTGTTCTCGAAAGCGTTTTCGCGGTCGTCGAAGGTGGTCATGGCTGGGTCTCTTCTGGAAGTGGTCCGTTATCCTTCATATGCCCGCAGCATCCCGGCTCTGCAAGCCCCGAGGCGCTCGGGCCTATGGCTTGCGGCCAAAGCGTCCTTGCCCTATAGCGGCGGCAGGACGGGGGCGGGGACTTTCCGCCATACCAACGGAGCTTCCATGGCGCGGCGCAAGAAGATCTACGAAGGCAAGGCCAAAATCCTTTACGAAGGCCCCGAGCCGGGGACCTTCGTCCAATACTTCAAGGACGATGCCACCGCGTTCAATGCGCAGAAGAAGGCGACGATCGAGGGCAAGGGCGTTCTGAACAATCGCCTGTCCGAGTATTTCATGACGGGCCTCTCTAATATCGGCATCCCGAACCATTTCATTCGCCGCCTCAACATGCGCGAACAGCTGATCCGGCAGGTGGAGATCATCCCGCTGGAAGTCATCGTGCGCAATTTTGCAGCCGGCTCGCTGGCCAAGCGCCTGGGCATGGAGGAGGGCACGGCCCTGCCGCGCCCGATCGTCGAATACAGCTACAAGAACGACGCACTTGGCGATCCGATGGTCAGCGAGGAGTATATCGTCGCTTTTGGCTGGGCCAACCAGCAGGACCTGGACGACATCGTCTCCATCGCGCTTCGGGTGAACGACTTCCTTTCGGGCATCTTCTATGGCGTCGGCATCAAGCTTGTAGACTTCAAGATAGAGATCGGCCGCATCTGGGACGGCGATTTCATGCGGCTGATCGTGGCCGATGAGATCAGCCCCGATTCGTGCCGTCTATGGGACATCAAGACCGGCCAGAAACTCGACAAGGACGTGTTCCGCCGCGATCTCGGCGATCTGGCCGACGCCTATAGCGAGGTCGCCCGCCGTCTCGGCGTGCTGCCGACGCAGGCCACGCATATGTCGAAACCGACCCTGATCAACTGAAAGGCCTCGCTCCGATGAAAGCCCGTGTCCATGTCATGCTGAAGGATGGCGTTCTCGATCCGCAGGGCGATGCGGTGAAACATGCGCTCGGTACACTCGGATTCTCGGGTGTCGAGGCCGTTCGTCAGGGCAAGGTCATCGAGCTTGACCTAGCTGCGACAGACAGGGCGGCGGCAGAGGCAGAGGTCCGCAATATGTGCGAGAAGCTTCTGGCGAATACCGTGATCGAAAAATACACGGTTGAGATTGCCTGACACGCGGGCGGCGCCGAACCGGCGCTGCGACCAATGTACACGGGGGCTTTCCCCTGCATCGGTACGGGCTTAGAACGGGCTCATGAAAGTCGGGCCATTGCGCAACCTCATTGCCGCTGTGATCTGCCTCGCCGTTCTGGCGATGGCCCTTGCCGCTGGTATGGCGCGGGGGCAGGTGCAGATCGGCGGTCAGGTTGCGGTTCTCTGTTCCGGCGGCGGGCTCGTGCAGGTTACGCTGGACGCCGAGGGCGTTCCGACCGGCCGCTATCACCTTTGCCCCGATCTGGCCTTGTCGCTGCTTGCGGCCTTCGATCTGGCGCCCCTCACGGTGTCGCGCCCTGCGGTCGTCGCCGAAGTTCTGACCCCGCCTTCCGCACAGCACGGAACGGCCCTGGCGCGCACCCGGACCCAAGCCCGGGGCCCGCCGGTTTCAGCCTGATCTCATCATCAGTCTGAAACCCGAGGAGAAAATCATGAACGTTCTAAAATCCACTCTGGCCGCCTGCGCGGTCGTCTTCGCCTTTCCGGCCTTTGCCGCCGACACCATCACCGTGACCGACGCCTATGCCCGCTTCATGCCGGGCGCCATGGCGGGGGCCGCCTTCATGCAGATCGAGAACCACGGGGCCGAGCCCGACCGGCTGGTTGGCGCGTCCTCAGAGATCGCCGAGCGGGTGGAGTTGCATACTCACAAAGCCGGCAGCGACGGCGTCATGCAGATGATGCATGTCCCCGAAGGATTCGAAATACCGGCTGGCGGCAACCATGCGCTGGCGCGCGGCGGCGACCATGTGATGTTCATGGGGCTGACCGATCTTCCCGCTGAAGACGCTGTGGTCAGCGTGGTTCTGACCTTCGAGAAGGCGGGAGAGGTTACGATCGAGGTTCCGGTCGACAATG
>JAUIDM010000178.1 GCA_030428915.1 Alphaproteobacteria bacterium
GAACGTCTGGCGCGCGACCGCGACGACGAACAGGCGATCCTTGAGCGCAACATCTATGCGCGCCTCAAGTCCATGATCCTCGGCAAGACCGCGGTGAAGGGGCCGAAGGGCATCAAGCCGAATGCGGTGATCGACGAGGAACTGTTGGAATCGCTCTCGCGCGGCCAGTGGTGGCAGCTTGCCCTTGGTGAAGAGCAGGACGCCCAGAACGTCGAGGCGCTGAACGCCCAGTTCGAAGCACAGAAACGTGCGCTGGAGCACCGGTTCGAGGACAAGGTCGAGAAGGTGCGTCGGGGCGACGATCTGCCGCCGGGTGTCATGAAGATGGTCAAGGTCTTCGTCGCGGTGAAGCGCAAGCTGCAGCCGGGCGACAAGATGGCCGGCCGTCACGGCAACAAGGGTGTGGTTTCCAAGGTTGTCCCGATGGAGGATATGCCCTTCCTCGGTGACGGGACCCCGGTTGACATGGTGCTGAACCCGCTTGGCGTGCCGAGCCGGATGAACGTCGGTCAGATCCTTGAAACGCATATGGGCTGGGCCGCGCGCGGTCTGGGTCTGCGTATCGACGACGCGCTTCAGGACTATCGCCGCACAGGCGACCTGACCCCGGTCAGGGACGCGCTGCGTCACGGCTATGGCGATGAGGCCTATGAAGAGGGCTTTGCGTCGCTTGACGAGGACATGCTCGTTGAACGGGCCGACACGGTGAAACGTGGCGTTCCGATCGCGACGCCGGTCTTCGACGGCGCCAAGGAAGCGGACGTCAACGACGCTCTGATGCGGGCGGGCTTTGACCAGTCCGGCCAGTCGGACCTGTTCGATGGCCGCACCGGCGAGAAGTTCGCGCGGAAGGTCACGGTGGGTGTGAAGTATCTGCTGAAGCTTCACCACCTTGTCGATGACAAGATCCACGCGCGCTCGACCGGGCCCTACAGCCTCGTCACGCAGCAGCCCCTGGGCGGTAAGGCCCAGTTCGGCGGCCAGCGTTTCGGGGAAATGGAGGTCTGGGCGCTGGAAGCCTACGGCGCGGCCTACACCCTGCAGGAGATGCTCACCGTCAAGTCGGACGACGTGGCGGGCCGGACCAAGGTCTACGAAAGCATCGTCAAGGGCGAGGACAATTTCGAAGCCGGCGTGCCGGAATCGTTCAACGTTCTCGTCAAGGAAGTGCGGGGCCTCGGCCTCAACATGGAACTCCTGGATGCGGAGGAGGAGTGAGGGCGTACGCGCCCCCACTTTCCCATCCCCTGATATGAAGGACGCAAAATGAACCAGGAACTCTCGACCAACCCGTTCAACCCGCTGACCCCGCCGAAGCAGTTCGACGAGATCAAGATCTCGCTCGCCTCGCCCGAGCGGATCCTGTCGTGGTCGTTCGGTGAGATCAAAAAACCGGAGACGATCAACTACCGCACGTTCAAGCCCGAGCGGGACGGTCTTTTCTGTGCCCGTATCTTCGGGCCGATCAAGGACTATGAATGCCTTTGCGGCAAGTACAAGCGCATGAAGTATCGCGGCGTCGTCTGCGAGAAATGCGGTGTCGAAGTGACGCTGCAGAAGGTGCGGCGCGAGCGGATGGGCCATATCGAACTGGCCGCGCCCGTCGCCCATATCTGGTTCCTCAAGTCGCTGCCGAGCCGCATCGGCCTCATGCTCGACATGACGCTGCGCGATCTCGAGCGCATTCTCTACTTCGAGAATTACGTCGTGATCGAGCCGGGTCTGACCGACCTTTCCTACGGCCAGCTCCTGACTGAAGAGGAATATCTCGACGCGCAGGACCAGTACGGCGCCGACGCCTTCACCGCCAATATCGGCGCGGAAGCCATCCGCGAAATGCTGGCTGCGATCGATCTTGAGGCGACCGCCGAGCAACTGCGCGAAGAGCTGAAGGAAGCCACTGGCGAGTTGAAGCCGAAGAAGATCATCAAGCGGCTGAAGATCGTCGAGAACTTCATCGAGTCGGGCAACCGGCCCGAATGGATGGTGCTGACCGTCGTTCCGGTCATTCCGCCGGAACTGCGCCCGCTGGTGCCGCTCGACGGTGGCCGCTTCGCGACCTCGGACCTGAACGATCTCTATCGCCGGGTCATCAACCGCAACAACCGCCTGAAGCGGTTGATCGAGCTGCGTGCGCCCGACATCATCGTGCGCAACGAAAAGCGGATGCTGCAGGAATCGGTCGATGCATTGTTCGACAACGGCCGCCGGGGCCGCGTCATCACGGGCGCCAACAAGCGCCCGCTGAAGTCGCTTTCCGACATGCTGAAAGGCAAGCAGGGCCGCTTCCGCCAGAACCTTCTGGGCAAGCGCGTCGACTTCTCGGGCCGTTCGGTCATCGTGACCGGTCCGGAGCTGAAGCTGCATCAGTGCGGTCTGCCGAAAAAGATGGCGCTCGAGCTTTTCAAGCCGTTCATCTATTCGCGGCTTGAGGCGAAGGGCCTGTCGTCGACCGTCAAGCAGGCCAAGAAGCTCGTGGAAAAAGAGCGTCCGGAGGTCTGGGACATCCTCGACGAGGTGATCCGCGAGCATCCGGTCCTTCTGAACCGCGCGCCGACGCTCCACCGTCTGGGAATCCAGGCGTTTGAGCCTGTGCTAATCGAGGGCAAGGCGATCCAGCTTCACCCGTTGGTCTGTTCGGCCTTCAACGCCGACTTCGACGGCGACCAGATGGCCGTGCACGTGCCGCTGAGCCTTGAGGCGCAGTTGGAAGCCCGCGTGTTGATGATGTCGACGAACAACGTTCTGTCGCCAGCAAACGGCGCGCCGATCATCGTTCCGTCGCAGGACATGGTTCTGGGTCTCTACTACGTGTCGATGATGCGGGAAGGGATGCAGGGCGAAGGTATGGTCTTTGCCTCGGTGGATGAGGTGCAGCACGCGCTTGACGCGGGTGCAGTGCATCTGCACGCCAAGATCACCGCGCGCATTCCCCAGATCGACGAGGAAGGCAACGAGGTCATGAAGCGGTTCGAAACCACCCCGGGCCGCGTGCGGCTGGGTGCGCTTCTGCCGAAGAATACCAAGGCGCCGTTCGAACTGGTGAACCGCCTTCTGCGCAAGAAGGACGTGCAGAACGTCATCGACACCGTCTACCGCTTCTGCGGTCAGAAAGAGTCGGTCATCTTCTGCGACCAGATCATGGGCATGGGCTTCCGCGAAGCGTTCAAGGCGGGCATCTCCTTCGGCAAGGATGACATGGTCATCCCGGATGAGAAGTGGACCATCGTCAACGAGGTCCGCGATCAGGTGAAGGAATTCGAACAGCAGTACATGGACGGTCTGATCACCCAGGGTGAGAAGTACAACAAGGTCGTCGATGCCTGGTCGAAATGCTCCGACGCCGTCGCCAACGCGATGATGGGCGAAATCTCGGCCGTTCGCAAAGACGATGCGGGCGCCGAGAAGGAACCGAACAGCGTCTACATGATGGCGCATTCGGGTGCGCGGGGTTCGCCCGCGCAGATGAAGCAGCTTGGCGGTATGCGCGGCCTGATGGCCAAGCCGTCGGGCGAGATCATCGAGACGCCGATCATCTCGAACTTCAAGGAAGGTCTGACCGTTCTTGAATACTTCAACTCGACGCACGGCGCCCGGAAGGGTCTGGCCGATACGGCGCTCAAGACCGCGAACTCGGGCTACCTGACCCGCCGTCTCGTGGACGTGGCGCAGGATTGCATCGTGCGGATGCCGGATTGCGGCACCGACCGGGCGATCACGGCCTCGGCCGCGGTCAATGACGGCGAGGTTGTCTCGCCGCTCAGCGAACGCATCCTTGGCCGGACCTCGGCCGACGACGTGCTGGTTCCGGGTTCGGATGAGGTGATCGTGCGGGCCGGCGAGCTGATTGACGAACGGAAAGCGGACGCGGTGGAAGCTGCGGGCGTCGCGTCCGTCCGTATCCGCTCTGCGCTGACCTGCGAGGCCGAGGACGGCATCTGTGCCGCCTGCTACGGCCGCGACCTTGCGCGCGGTACGCTTGTCAATATCGGCGAGGCGGTCGGTATCATCGCCGCCCAGTCGATCGGCGAACCGGGCACGCAGCTGACGATGCGGACCTTCCACATCGGCGGTATCGCGCAGGGTGGTCAGCAGTCCTTCCAGGAAGCCAGCCAGGAAGGCAAGGTCGAGTTCCGCAACCCGATGCTTCTGGAAAACGCGAATGGCGAGCAGATCGTCATGGGCCGTTCGATGCAGATCGCCATCATCGACGAGAACGGTCAGGAACGGGCCGCCCACAAGGTCAGCTACGGCGCGAAGATCCACGTCAAGGACGGACAGACCGTCAAGCGCGGTGCCAAGCTCTTCGAATGGGACCCCTATACTCTGCCGATCATCGCGGAAAAGGCGGGTGTGGCGAAGTTCGTCGACCTCGTCTCGGGCATCTCGGTCCGCGACGATACCGACGAAGCGACCGGCATGACCCAGAAGATCGTGACCGACTGGCGCACCGCGCCAAAGGGCAGCGATCTGAAGCCGGAAATCATCGTCATGGATCCGGCAACGGGCGAACCTGTGCGCAACGATCAGGGCAACCCGGTCAGCTACCAGATGTCGGTTGATGCCATTCTGTCGGTTGAAGACGGGCAGGAGATCAAGGCCGGTGACGTGGTCGCGCGTATCCCGCGCGAAGGCGCCAAGACAAAGGACATCACCGGGGGTCTGCCCCGCGTGGCGGAACTTTTCGAAGCACGCCGTCCGAAGGACCACGCCATCATCGCCGAGATCGAGGGCTATGTCCGCTTCGGCAAGGACTACAAGAACAAGCGCCGGATCACGATCGAGCCGGTCGACGAGTCCTTGCAGCCGGTCGAATACATGGTGCCGAAGGGCAAGCACATTCCGGTTCAGGAAGGTGACCATGTCCAGAAGGGCGACTACATCATGGACGGCAACCCGGCGCCGCACGACATTCTGCGCATCATGGGGATCGAGGCCTTGGCCGATTACCTCATCGACGAGGTGCAGGACGTCTACCGGTTGCAGGGCGTGAAGATCAACGACAAGCATATCGAGGTGATCGTCCGCCAGATGCTTCAGAAGATCGAAATTCTCGATAGCGGGGATTCGACGTTGCTGAAGGGCGAGCACATCGACAAGGCCGAGTTCGACGAAGAGAACGACAAGGTCATCGCGCGCGGCGGCACCCCCGCCACCGGCGAGCCGGTGCTCCTCGGTATCACCAAGGCCTCGCTCCAGACCCGGTCGTTTATCTCGGCGGCGTCCTTCCAGGAAACCACGCGGGTCCTGACCGAGGCTTCGGTTCAGGGCAAGCGCGACCGCCTGGTCGGCCTGAAGGAGAACGTCATCGTTGGCCGCCTGATCCCGGCCGGGACCGGCGGGGCGACCATGCGCGTGCGCAAGATCGCTCTCGACCGCGACCAGAAGGTGATCGAACAGCGCAAGGCAGAGGCGGAGCAGGCGGCTCAGCTTGCCGCGCCGGCAGAAGAGGTCCTGGACGACGTGATCGACATCGATACCGATAGCGATCTGGTCGAAACCTACGAAAGCCGCGACTGACGCGACGCGATATAAAGAACTGGGCCCCCGCTTATGCGGGGGCCTTGCTTTTTGTGGGTGCTGAACTTGGACCCGGCTCCGTCAGCCCGATACCGGGTACATGGGGCAGGGTGACCGCCATGCTATCGGGTCTTAAAAACGTCGCCGCATCGCACGCCTTCTACGGACAATTGACACGGGAGTCGGCGCCGAACATCTTTCCGCGTGCGATCATCGACGGCGGTGGTCGCAACGAACGTGGCGGCCCTTGCAGTCCGATGTTCAGATATCGACCGTTCCTCGGCGAATTCAGGAGTAAGGCTGCACCATGACGTCTGGCAATCTGCGCGGCGCCCTCTTCATGACACTCGCGATGGCGGCCTTCGCCATCAATGACAGCTGCATGAAGGCCATCACGGCGGATATGCCGCTGGCCCAGGCGATCTTTCTCAGGGGGCTTTTGGCCTCAACCGCACTCGCGTTCATCGGGATGCGTCAGGGCAGGTTGCGCCTGCGCTTCGGGGTGGATGACCGGCTGCGACTTGGTCTGCGTTCTCTGGGAGAGGTTGCGGCGACGCTCACCTTTCTCTCGGCCCTTCGTCACATGCCGCTTGCCAACCTTTCGGCGATCATGCAGGCCCTGCCACTTGCCGTCACCCTCTCGGCGGCGCTGGTAATGCGCGAGGCGGTCGGCTGGCGGCGTATGGCCGCCATTGGCGTGGGCTTCTGCGGTGTTCTGTTGATCGTCCGGCCGGGCACCGACGGTTTCAATGGCTGGTCCTTGATCGCACTGGCTTCGGTCGCGTTCGTGGTGGTGCGTGATCTTTCCACCCGTCGCCTATCACCCGACGTGTCGTCGGTATCGGTCGCGTTCCTCGCCGCGGTTTCGGTCACCGCCAGTGCGGTCTTGCTTCTGCCCTTCAGCGACTGGACGGCCGTCGACCCCGCCCGTGCCATGCTGATCGCTGGTGCGGCGACCTTCCTGATTGCCGGGTATCTCTTGATCGTCATGGCAATGCGGGTCGGGGATATCAGCCTCGTCGCACCGTTCCGATACACAGCGCTTCTCTTCTCGATTGCGCTGGGCGTGGTTCTTTTCAACGAACTGCCTGACGCGCTCGGGCTTGCCGGTGCCGCCGTCATCGTGGCGACGGGCATGTACACATTTCACCGCGAACGGAAGCTCGGTCGGGTTGTTGCGACCCCGGTTAAGGCGCCCCTGCGCCTGCGCTGAGACGCCTCCCTCTCATTTACAATCGCGCATCCGTGCAGTACGACCGCTGGACGCATGTAAGACGCATCAACGACGGCTCTATCCGGGATATCCATGGTCACTGTATCCATCGTCATCCCAGCAAAGAACGAGGCCGAGAATATCGAGACACTTCTCGACGGGATCGATGCCGCCTGCGAAACCCATGGCGACTATGAGGTAATCGTCGTTGATGATGGATCCGCGGATGACACTTCAGGCGTTGTCATCCGGCGCATGGAAACGCATCCGAGGCTGAGATTAATCCAGCATGACCGGTCAGGTGGGCAAAGTGCGGCTGTTCACAGCGGTGTGCTGGCGGCGGTCGGGCAGATCGTCTGCACCCTCGACGGCGACGGGCAGAACCCACCCGAGGAACTGCCGAAGCTTTTCGCACCGTTTCTGGTCGCCGGGGCGGAGTCGGTCGGGATCGTCGCGGGCCAGAGAGTCGGACGGCAGGATACCGTCTCGAAGAAGCTCGCCTCCCGTTTTGCCAATGGACTGCGCTCCTGGGCCCTGAAGGACGGCACGCGGGATACCGGCTGCGGGCTGAAAGCCTTCCGGCGCGATGCGTTTTTGCGGCTGCCTTTCTTCAACCATATGCACCGCTACCTGCCGGCCTTGTTTGCCCGTGATGGCTGGCACGTCGCCCATGTCGATGTCAGCCACCGCCCGAGAGGGGCCGGGCGGTCGAATTATTCGAACATCCAGCGCGCCTTCGTCGGCGCCGTGGACCTTGTCGGTGTCATGTGGCTACTGCGGCGCAAAAAACGCGCTGTACCCTCCGAACCTGCCAGGCGGGGCTAGGGGATGGAGAAGCTTTTTGCGATTCTCCATGTCAGCGGCTGGGTGGAATTCTGGTGGGTGGCATTCGGTCTTTTCGGTCAGCTCATGTTCACCGGCCGGTTCCTTGTGCAATGGATCGCTTCGGAACGCGCGAAGAAATCGGTGGTGCCGCTCGCGTTCTGGTATCTGTCGATGGCGGGCGGGCTGATCCTTCTCACCTATGCCATCTACCGCCGGGATGTCGTCTTCATCCTCGGCCAGTCCACAGGCGTCTTCATCTATGCGCGCAACCTCTGGCTCATCCACAAGGACCGGCGGAGCAATGCCTGAGCGCAGCGAGTGGTTCGGACCAGCGGCCCTTCTGATCGGCGCGGTGACGCTCGCCCGTGTCATTGCGCTCTGGTTAAACCGGACCGATCTTTTCGTCGATGAAAGCCAGTACTGGCTCTGGGGGCAGCGGCTCGATTTCGGCTACTATTCCAAGCCGCCGCTGATCGCCTGGGTGATCCGTGCCGTCACCGAACTGGCCGGAAGCGATGCTCCGTTCTGGGTGCGCCTGCCCGGCGCCTTCTTCCATGGCGCAACGGCGTTGATCCTTGGGGCGTTGGCGGCGCGGCTCTTTTCCGGGCGCGCAGCCTTTTGGGTCGCGGCAAGCTATGTGACCCTGCCCATGGTCGCTTTGGGCAGCATTCTCATCTCCACCGACACGATCATGGCCCCCTTCTTTGCTGCGGCCCTTCTGTTCCATTTCCGCGCGGCTGACGGCGGGCGCGCCGTATATGCCGCGCTGGCGGGCGGCGCCATCGGTCTTGCTTTTCTTGCGAAATACGCTGCGGTCTATTTCCTGCTTGGTGCGGTCCTTGCCGCAATGGTCGTTCCGGCAATGCGGTTGTCCCTCCGTAGCTGGGCGGCACTTCTCGCGGCATTCGGCATCATCATCATGCCAAACATTCTTTGGAACCTGTCGAACGACCTGACGACTGTCTCCCACACGATGGACAATGTCGGCTGGGTACGGGGAGAATCATGGCTTGCCGGAATCAACCCGGCGGGCCTTGCAGAGTTCTTCTTCAGCCAGTTCGCGGTCATGGGACCGGTGCTGTTCGGCGCGCTTCTTTGGGGATTTGTCCGGCCGGGCGGGTACATGGGGCGGGCTCTGGTCCTCTTCTCCGCGCCCATAGTGCTCATTGTCTGCACAGAAGCCCTGCTGGAGCGCGCCTACGCGAACTGGGCT
>JAUIDM010000179.1 GCA_030428915.1 Alphaproteobacteria bacterium
ATGCCATGCGTAATGATTGTCGATTCCAACGCGACAATTGGCGCACCGTGTGCGCGGGCTTCGGTGACTTCGGGGGAGAAGACGAGGGGAAGGTCGGTCACGAGCCAATGTCTCCGGATACGTAGTGGGCGGCAGCGTCGAGCGCGTCGCGAAGCGCATCCTCACGGGTACGCCCCCGGGTTTCGGCAACGATATGGGCCGCCATGAACGTATCGCCTGCGCCGGTCACGCGGGTGACGAGAACCGGGCGCGGATCAGCGGCGACGATGCCATCGGCACTGCCATCGGCGGTGGTCTGGCCGCCATTCGTGACCAGTACCCGGGCCGCGCCCCGGTCGATCAGCGCCTTGGCGGCCTCGGGCGCACTGTCGAAGCGACGCTGACAAAGAAGGCCCGCCTCTTCCAGATTGACGTAGAGCGTCGCGTTTCGGACCGGCAGCAGCGGCAGGAGCCGCTCGGCCTTGCCGGGCGAGGCAGGAGCGATGCGCAGATCGGCCGCCGCAAAGCTGTCGGACCTGGCGATATCGGCCAGAAGGCCAGTCGTTAGGTTACCGTCAAGCGCAATCGGGCCGGACCAGGGTGTACCCGCGCTGCCGAGCGTCCCGTCGGTCAGCGGGCGCAGGATCTTGTCGCCCGCCGCCTCCAACGAATGGGCGTCGGCAATGGCCGCGATCAGACCATTGCCACCCTCGACCGCCATGTAGCGGTCGGTCGGCAGATCGTCCGAACGGTAGATATGGTCGGTCACAAGCCCCATCCGGGCGCAAGCGGCGGCAAGCTCGTCCCCTTCCGGGTCGCGGCCAATGGCCGTCAGCAGCGCAGGGCGCAACCCGAACCGTCCGAGCGTCATTGCGATATTCATCGCCACGCCGCCGGGCAGGCGGGTGATGCGCCCCGGCACATCGGCGCCCGCGCCGATATGGGCGGGCGTACGGCCGATGATATCCCACAGGACCGAACCGATACAAAGTATGTCGGGGCGTGTCGTCATCCCGCCCATGTGCCGGGAAACGGCGCTTACTTCAAGTGCGGCTCGAAGAGCAGCTTGATATAGCCGCGCAACAGCATGATCTGGCACGCGGACAGCCGCGGTTCGGCGAGCGCCTTGGACATTACCACGCTGCCCTCGATGACGGTGCTGACGAAATCTGCGAGGTGATCGGGGTCGACATCGTCACGGGGCGGGTAGCTTTCGGCGATTTGACTGAACATGGCGCTGAAACGCTTGCGCCAGCCCAGGACCGCGCGCCGGTTGATATCGCGCACATCAGCATCGAACAGCCGGTCCTGATAGGCGGCCACCGCGACAAGGCAGCCGGGATGGCCGTTAGGCAGATCGTCGAATAACTCGGCGAGGAGTTTCAGCCCGATCAGCGCGGCGTGAAGCGGATCATCGCTCAGTTCGCGCGCGCGGTCGAAAAGATTGTCGAACAGGCGCTCCTCGGCCGCGACGTAGCGTTCCAACAGCGCACGAGCGAGCGCGTTCTTGTCGGGGAAGTGGTAGAAGAAGCCGCCCTTGGTGATTTCGGCCGCCGCCACGATCTCTTCGATCGAGGTGGCGTCGAAGCCCTTTGCCAGCACAGCCGCTTCCGCAATGTTCATGATGCGGGTGCGGGTATCTGTCTGCTTCGCCATCACGTCCACCTGGCTTGTTACTGGACCGTTGGTACAGTTTGCATGGCCCCGGACCGGAGGATTGTTTGCATACATCCAATCAAGAGACTGAATAAAATATCGAAAAACTGTTACAAACCACTATACCGCAAGCCAACTAGGTCTCAAAGCCGGAATACGGCATTCCTTCGTCACCCAAAAATACGGAGGTTTATTCATGTCGTTGCATTCAAACGTGACCCGTCGCTTTCTCGACGATCCACGGGTCTATCTGACCGATGGCGGTTTCGAGACATCGATGGTTTTTCACGAGGGTCTGGATTTGCCCGCCTTCTCCGCCGTCGTCCTCATGGATGACGAACGGTCGCGCGCAGCGGTAACGCGGTATTTCGAGCGGTTTCTGGCGATTGCCGAAAAGGAAGGGGCGGGATTTGTGCTCGACACCCCTACCTGGCGGGCGGCCGATCACTGGGCCGGGGCCATTGGCCGGTCCAAGGCCGATCTCAGGCGGCTTGTCCGCGACTCCGTGGCCTTCGCGAAAGAGTTGCGGGCACGCTGGGCGGGCCGGGTCGATCCGATCCTGATCGAGGGGGTCGTGGGACCGGCGGGTGATGGTTATGCGCCCGAGGCCCTCTTGACGCCCGAGGCCGCAGAGGCGCTGCATGCGGGCCAGGTCCGGCTGATGGCGGCGGAGGGTGTCGACTTCATCGGCGCCATCACGATGACCCATCCCGGCGAGGCCATCGGCATCGCCCGCGCTGCCCGTGGCGTGGGTATTCCGGTCGTGATCAGTTTCACGGTAGAAACCGATGGTCGCCTGCCCAACGGTCAGACCATCGCCGAGGCAATTGCCGAGACCGATGCCGCAACGGAGGCAGCGCCCATCTATTACATGATCAACTGCGCCCATCCCGATCATTTCGCGGCCGAACTGGAGGAGGGCGCCTGGCGGAGCCGCGTTCGCGGCATTCGGGCCAATGCCTCGCGGCTCAGCCATGCCGAACTGGATTCGGCCGAGGAGCTGGACGATGGCGATCCTGACGAGTTCGGCCGCCTTCATGCCGGTTTTGCCGGGCATCTGCCCGGGCTGAAAGTCGTGGGCGGCTGCTGCGGCACCGATCATCGCCATGTCGGCTGTGTCGCTGGACACCTGCTTGCAGGGACCGCCGCACACGCATGACCGGAAGTTTGCAACCGAGCGGCCCGTCGTGAGGACCGCTCGGTTGCAGCTTTTGGTCGACCGCGATCCGCTCAGGCGCGCAAGGGATAACGGTCGGGTTCCTCAAAGACGTCGAGCACGACCGTCCCGGCCGCGATCCTCGCGGAATGCACTGCGCCGGACGGGATCTCGTATGTCTCGCCCGGCCGGTAGGTTCTGGTGTGGCCCTCGATGGTTAGGTCGATCCGTCCCTTAATGACGGTGCCCCACTGGCCTTTATGCGCATGGGCGGGCAGGTCGAAATCCGTGTGGAAGGTGAAAAAGACCGCCAGCCCGTCATCGGACCGGATCACATAGGTAGAGACAATATCGTCGGACACCGGCAGGTCGATGGAGGGAAATCGGCGCATGAAATCGGCAATTGGCATGATCGATGGTCCTTCATGGGGTCGGAATGGCATCGTTTTCATGCATACTGGCCCGGGCATCACCTATCCCGCAACACCAAGGAGGCTGCCTTGTCCGGATTCAAAGGCTTCTCGGCGGAGACCTTCTCTTTTCTCTCCGACCTTAAGGAAAACAATAAACGCAGTTGGTTCGAAGCAAATCGCGCCCGCTATGATGCACATTGGAAGACGCCTGCGCTGGACTTCATCGAAGCACTGCGGCCCGGCATGGCGGCGATGGAGCCGGGTTTGAAGGCCGAGGCGAAGATCAACGGTTCGCTCCGCCGGATCAGCCGGGACATGCGTTTTTCGACCGACAAGTCGCCTTACGAGCCGATGCTGCACCTGATCTTCTGGCCGGGGGAACATCCCAACCGGGGCGCGGGCTTTCACTTCGTTCTGGACGCCGATGGGGTGGGCTACGGCGCCGGGCGCTGGAGTTTCGAAGGGCCCGTTCTGGGCCGCTATCGGGACCGGCTGATGGACAAGGCCGAGCGTCAGGCGCTGCTGGCCGCATTGGAACAGGCGGCCGGTGTCGGCTGCCATCTGGACGAGCCACATCTGAAGAAACTGCCCAAGGGCTTCGATCCCGCGCCGGAATGGGACTATCTGTTGCGCTACAAGGGGCTCGTCGCGCGCACCATGGAAGGGCGGTTGATGCCGGGCTGGATCGGCACCGAAAAGGCCGTGGACGAAGTACTGGAGCGCACACGGGCGCTGATGCCGCTGATCGGCTGGCTGCACGCGCTCTGAAGGCCTGGGCACAGCCTTTAGGGCAAGCGGAGCTTACTGTAGGGGGGGCTTGCGCCCGGGCGGTTTCCGGACTATACGCGCGCCACTTCACAGGCGAGGCTTGGGCCTTCGGGGGAGACATCCCCGAAAGGTCCGCCGGTTGGGAGAGATCCCTGATTGGCTTCGCCGAGGCGCAAACCGGAAAGGAACTTGGACATGGCGCTCCCTGAATTCTCTATGCGTCAGCTTCTGGAAGCTGGCGTTCACTACGGTCACCAGACGCAGCGCTGGAACCCGCGGATGGGCGAATACATCTACGGCGACCGCAACGGCATTCACATCATCGACCTCACGCAGACCGTTCCGATGCTGGACGCCGCGCTGAACGTCGTGCGCGAGACCGTCGCCAAGGGCGGCCGCATCCTTTTCGTGGGCACCAAGCGCCAGGCCGCCAAGCCGGTCGCCGAAGCCGCTGAGAAATGCGCGCAGTACTACATGAACCATCGCTGGCTCGGTGGCACCCTGACCAACTGGAAAACCGTTTCGCAGTCGATCAGCCGCCTGAAGAACATCGACGAGATCATGGGTTCGGGCGCCGAAGGCCTGACGAAGAAAGAGCGCCTGGGCCTTGAGCGCGAGCAGGCGAAACTGCAGGCATCGCTCGGCGGCATCGCCGAAATGGGCGGCGTTCCCGACCTCCTGTTCGTCATCGACGTGAACAAGGAAGATCTGGCCATCGCAGAGGCCAAGAAACTGGGCATTCCGGTCGTCGCCGTCGTCGACACCAACTGCTCGCCGGACGGTGTGGATTACATCATCCCGGGCAACGATGACGCCGCCCGCGCCATTGCGCTTTATTGCGATCTGGTCAGCCGCGCCGCGCTTGACGGCATGTCGGCCCAGATGGGCGCAGCCGGGATCGACCTTGGCGCGCTCGATGTGGCGCCGGCCGAGGACGCCGTGGCCGAAGAGGCTGCCGAGGCCTGAGGCCGGGGCAGGGGGCTCGCCCCCGCCTTTTCAAGACTTTCATCGGGCGGGGGCAGGCCCCGCCTGATCCGTTGATAAATCTTCGAAGGAGAGCCGACATGGCTATCACCGCACAAATGGTGAAAGAACTGCGCGAATCGACCGGCGCGGGCATGATGGACGCCAAGAAGGCGCTGACCGAGACGAATGGCGACATGGACGCCGCCGTTGACTGGCTGCGCACCAAGGGCCTTGCCAAGGCTGCCAAGAAATCCGGCCGCGTGGCTGCCGAAGGTCTCGTTGGCGTTGCCGTCTCGGGCGGCAAAGGCGTAGCTGTCGAGGTGAACTCGGAAACCGACTTCGTGGCAAAGAACGAAGAGTTCCAGTCCATGGTATCGTCGATCGCCAACGCGGCACTCGGCGCATCCGACCTTGATGCGCTGAAGGTGACCGAAGTTGACGGCGCGACCGTGGACGAGAAGGTGACCGCTGCCATCGCCAAGATCGGCGAGAACATGACGCTCCGCCGCATGGTCTCGGTCACGGGCGACTCGGTCGTGTCCTACGTCCACAACGCCGCTGCCGAAGGCATGGGCAAGATCGGTGTGCTCGTGGGTCTGAAAGGTGCCGACAGCGGCATCGGCAAGCAGATCGCAATGCATATCGCGGCGACCTCGCCCGCCTCGCTCTCCGAGGCCGATCTGGACCCGGCGCTGGTTGAGCGGGAAAAGGCCGTTCTGACCGAACAGGCGCGCGAGTCGGGCAAACCCGATGCGGTGATCGAGAAGATGATCGTCGGCCGCATGGCGAAGTTCTTCGAAGAGGTCACGCTCCTCGGCCAGAAATTCGTGATCAATCCGGACGTGACCGTCGCCCAGGCGGCCAAGGATGCCGGCGTCGAGATCACCGGTTTTGCCCGCGTTGCCGTGGGCGAGGGGATCGAGAAGGAAAAGGAAGACTTCGCTGCCGAAGTCGCCAAGACCCGCGGCGCCTGAGCAGCACGCACAGCAATGCAGAAGGCCGGGGCAACCCGGCCTTTTCTTTTGGCCGACACGGTCCGCGCGATCACGGTCACCTTGTTTCGGCGCGTATCGCCAAAAAAAGGGCGGTGTGCCGCTACTTGCGACACACCGCCCGAAATCGCGCCAGCACCTGTTGGGGATGAGGACAGGGCGCGTCTCTGGTGCCAGACCTGCCGAAAGGAGAATGCTCCCGACAGGCCCAGCGTCCGGTTTCCCGGGCGCCCTGTTCCCCCACAAACTTGCAGGCTGGTCGAGGGCGCTGTTCCTGGCTAATGCCACCACTCACGGAACAGGTGTAGTATTGCCCGTTTCCCTTACGTAAGGGAAGTAGGGGAATCCTTACCAATTCATGAACTTGAAGCTGTCTGCGATTTCAGAGGGTTAGTGCACTCTATTTGTCGCGCAGGCGTCGCATTGTTTCCGCAATTACCGCGCAGAGGCAGGATTGTTTCCTAACCGGGGAAAATAAAGATCTGATTCTGGAAAGACGCCTTGAGCACCGCCTGCGCGGTTGTATCGACATCAAGCGCCTCACGCGCGAGTCGCAGATGCTTTTCGACGGTTGCCGGGGTCAGACCCATTATGGTCGCGATATCCTGCATTGTCTTGCCATCGCCGACCCATTCCAGCGCCTCACGCTGGCGCGGGGTAAGGGCGCGACGGGACGAGGCAAACGGCATCGCGGTGATCCGCAGATGGGTGACATTGTTTATGACGGTGATTTCGCGCCCGTACTGCGACCACATGTTTTCGATATCGTCCTGGCGAAGGTCACGTCGACCGCACAGGCCGATGGCCCCCTTTGCACGGACGGAAACATCGCGGAAGCTGATCGAATAGCCGCACCGGACATCGTATTTCTTGTTCAGTTCCAGAATCTTGCGCTCAGTCGGCGTCATCGCACCCGAGTTCGCCACCTGTTCGATCAACCGCCACGAACAGGCCCCTTCATTCACGGCGGCCCATTTGACCATCGGCGCGTGATTGTAGATTCCGCTTTGCACGAATTCATCAAGATAGGTCTGATCATGGTTCGAGAGAACCAGAAGATCTTCAGCGTTCCCGAATGAGTTCGACGTGCGGAAGCGTGTGAAGCCATAGAGAAGTCGATCAAACCCGTATTCCGCCATCTTCTCGAGATGCAGCGACCATATCTCTTCGATGGAAGAGGCCTCCATGATGCTCTCGATGTGGGAAACCAAGGATGTCGTCTGGCTCATTTTTGCAACCGTCCGTCTGGCACTTCAGGGCGGGACCGCGAAGGCAACCGATCACACTCCTCCTGACGCATTATCCCGTCAGAGCGGTCAAAGCCGCATAAAGCCGTATGTATCAACAATGACACGGTACAATCCCCACATCTTATTGCCATGGCAGACAGGCGGTGTCGAGTGGTCGGCGTTTCGTTGTAGGTACAACCTGATACCAAAGTCGCAGGCGGTCAGCAGAGGAAAGTCAAGTTGATTCAACCGGCGGGTGCCACGCAGCCCCGGCTATGTTGCCGCAGCGTCAAGGAAACACCAGCACACGAACGCTGCGGCAAATGCCGGGACCGTTCACGCAGGCGACCGGCCCTGACGGAACGATCGCAACGAAACGCCATTGCTCAAAGACCGTTCACCGGCACTTTCAGATAAGTCTTGCCGTCATCCTCGGCCGGCGGCATCTGGCCTGCGCGCATATTGACCTGCAACGACGGGATGATCAGCTTCGGCATCGCCAGCGTCTTGTCCCGCGCTTCGCGCATTTCGACGAAATCGCGGGCCGTGCGGTTGCCGCCGATATGGATATTGCGGGCCTTTTCCTCGGCAACCGTCGTTTCCCAGGCATATTCGTCCCGCCCGGGCGCTTTGTAGTCATGGCCGACGAAGATCCGGGTGTCATCGGGCAGGGAGAGAATCTTCTGGATCGAGTGAAAAAGAACCTCGGCAGAGCCCCCGGGAAAATCGCATCGCGCGGTGCCGAAATCGGGCATGAAAAGCGTATCGCCAACAAAGGCCGCGTCGCCGATCACGTAGGTGAGGCAGGCAGGCGTATGCCCCGGCGTGTGCAGAACGCGCGCATTCAGCGCGCCGATCGTGAATGTGTCGCCTTCGGTAAACAGCCGGTCGAACTGGCTGCCGTCGCGTTGGAATTCCGTGCCTTCGTTGAAAACCTTGCCAAACGTGTCCTGTACGACAGTGATTTTTTCGCCGATGCCGATTTTGCCGCCGAGCCGCTCCTGGATATAGGGCGCGGCGGAAAGGTGGTCGGCATGAACATGGGTTTCGAGAATCCAGTTCAGTTGCAGGCCGTTCGCTCGGATATGGGCGATGATCCGATCCGCCGACCGCGTGTCGGTACGGCCAGAGGCGTAGTCGAAATCCAGCACTGAATCCACGACCGCGCAGGCGGAACTTTCCGGGTCCTTGACGAGAAAGGTCACCGTGTTCGTCGCGTCGTCGAAAAACCCCGTCACGTCAGGTTTTTTCGTCGTCATCGTTCGCTCCCGTTCCAGTCTCTCGTAAAATATAAGGGCCGGGTGACGTATTTCAATTGCCGAATATGTAACCCGTCCGGCTTCACATCCGAGATAGGGGAAATGTTACGCCGGAGCGGTAAAACCGGCAACGATGTTCGGAAGCTCGACGAAATCGCGGAATGTCCGGGCCGCCCGGATCTCGCTCATCGGCACTCGCAGATAGCCTTCAGTGTAGAGCAGAAAGGGCAGCCCCGCGGCCTCAGCGGTCCAGGCATCGACTTCGCTGTCGCCGATATAGAGCGCGGGCGCGCCGAGCGCGGACACGACGGCCCGAAGCGGGGCAGGGTGGGGCTTTT
>JAUIDM010000180.1 GCA_030428915.1 Alphaproteobacteria bacterium
CACGGCACATCCCTTGACCGCTAGGACTTTGTACCGCCCGCCGGTGGATTTGGCCGTGGCCTTTCACCTTGGAGCGTCACAAAGACGCTGTGCGGGGCGTACGGCTATTGACGCTCAGCCATACCAGAGGTCAGCGAAGCGGGACAGAACGGACATTGAAGGTATGTGCGGAGGGCCGCGCCCGACCCTGGGTGGGCGCTCCGCAAGCGGGGTCTGCACAATCCCTTCCCGACCTCCAAGCGCCTGTTCTGATTGCAGCGCCGCCGGGCGCCCTCCCGGGGGGAGGGTCGGGCGCGGCCCGGCGTGAACGCCGGGCCAGACGGGTGGCTGGCGCTCTGAACCATGACCGCGATGGGCTCAGAGCGGTCACATGGTGTGCTCGCTCTCTGCCCTGGATCGCGTTTCCTTGGTCTCTGACCAGCCGCGCGAGCGCCTTCACCGCTACCACACCGTGCGCGTTGTCGGGACGGATGCCATACGCAAACCCGACGGATGCGGGACGGATGACGGCGCAAAAAAACCCCCGCAGGATGCGGGGGCAGGTCGCCGGGAAAAGGGGATCAGATATCCAGCGTGTGTTCCTTCTCCCACCGGGAGAAATGCGAGACGAAGGAATTCCATTCCTGCTGCTTCAGCTTCAGATAGGCCGAGGAAAACTCGTTGCCCATCGCCGCCTTCAGCGACTTGTCCTTGTCGTATTCACGCAGCGCATCGAGGAGGTTCAGCGGCAGCTTCGGCGCGCCCTTGACCTTGTGGCCCTCGGCATACATGTCAATGTCCCAGCGCTTGCCCGGATCGGCCTTGCTGCGCACGCCGTCGAGGCCCGCGGCGATGATAACCGCCTGAAGCAAATAGGGATTTGCCGCCCCGTCGGGCAGGCGCAGCTCGAACCTTCCTGGGCCCGGGACACGCACCATATGTGTGCGGTTATTGCCCGTCCAGGTCACCGTATTCGGCGCCCAGGTGGCGCCAGAGATGGTGCGCGGCGCGTTGATCCGCTTGTAGCTGTTGACCGTTGGATTGGTGATCGCCGCAAGCGCCGAGGCGTGTTTCATGATCCCACCAAGGAAGTTACGGCCCTTGTCTGACAGGCCCAGTTCCTTGGATTTGTCGGCGAAGACATTGGTCTTGCCCGTCTTGTCCCAGACCGAGATATGGGCGTGACAGCCATTGCCTGTCAGCCCCTCGACGGGCTTGGGCATGAAGGTCGCCCGGAGCCCGTGTTTCTCGGCCACCGACTTGGTCATGAACTTGAAGAAGGAATGCTTGTCGGCCGTGGCGAGCACATCGTCGAAATTCCAGTTCATCTCGAACTGGCCGTTCGCATCCTCGTGGTCGTTCTGATAGGGCCCCCAGCCAAGCTGGAGCATGTAGTCGCAGATCTCCTTGATCACGTCATACCGGCGCATGACGGCCTGCTGGTCGTAGCAGGGCTTTGCGGCAGTGTCGTAAGGGTCGGAAATCTGTTCCCCGTCCGGCGTCAGAAGAAAGAACTCCGCCTCGATCCCTGTTTTGACATGCATGCCTTCCTTGGCGGCCTCATCGATCAGCTTCCGCAGCACGTTGCGCGGCGCCTGAGCGACCTCCTTGTCCTCCATGACGCAGTTGGAGGCGAGCCAGGCGACCTCAGGCTTCCACGGCAGTTGGATCACTGAATCCGGGTCCGGCACGGCGAGCATGTCGGGGTGGGCGGGTGTCAGGTCGAGCCATGTGGCAAAGCCTGCAAACCCCGCCCCGTCCTTCTGCATGTCCGAAATCGCCTCGGCCGGGACCAGCTTTGCCCGCTGGCCGCCGAAGAGGTCGGTATAGGAGATCATGAAGTATTTTACGCCGTTCTTCTTTGCGAAAGCCGCCAGATCTGTCGCCATGGCCCGCCTTTCCTTTCCCTGTTTCTGATATGTGAAGGGCGCGACCCTTTCGGATCGCGCCCGCTGTTCAAGCCCGTCAGAAGCCGCCCTTGCCCGGGTACCAGTCCGTCCCGGCAAGGGGGACGCGGGCCATGGCCGCAGCCTCCATCGTGATCGCGCAGAGATCCTCTGGCTCCAGATTGTGCAGGTGGTTCTTGCCGCAGGCCCGCGCGATTGTCTGCGCCTCGAGCGTCAGCACCTTGAGGTAGTTCTTCAGGCGACGACCGCCTTCAATCGGGTCGAAGCGCGCCATCAGTTCGGGGTCTTGCGTGGTGATACCCGCAGGATCCTTGCCTTCATGCCAGTCGTCATACGCGCCCGTGGTGGTGCCGAGCTTGCGGTATTCCTCCTCCCAATGCGGGTCGTTGTCGCCCAGCGCGATCAACGCCGCCGTGCCGATGGCAACCGCATCGGCGCCAAGGGCCATCGCTTTTGCCACGTCGGCGCCGGTGCGGATGCCGCCTGAGACGATGAGCTGAACCTTGCGGTGCATGCCGAGATCCTGCAACGCCTTCACCGCGCCGTGGATGCAGGCAAGGATCGGCAGGCCGACATGTTCGATGAAGACGTCCTGCGTCGCCGCCGTGCCGCCCTGCATCCCGTCCAGCACCACGACATCGGCCCCGGCCTTCACCGCGAGCGCGGTATCATAATAGGGTCGTGTGCCGCCAATCTTGACATAGATGGGCACTTTCCAGCCGGTAATCTCTCGCAGTTCAAGGATCTTGATTTCCAGATCGTCCGGGCCGGTCCAGTCGGGGTGCCGGCAGGCCGAGCGCTGGTCGATGCCCTTCGGCAGATTGCGCATCTGTGCAACCCGGTCCGAGATCTTCTGGCCCAGGAGCATGCCCCCGCCTCCGGGTTTCGCGCCCTGTCCGACCACAACCTCAATCGCATCGGCCTTGCGCAGATCATCTGGGTTCATTCCGTAGCGCGACGGCAGGTACTGATAGACAAGTTTCGAGGAATGCCCACGCTCTTCCGGTGTCATGCCGCCATCGCCAGTTGTTGTGGAGGTGCCGGCAGCGGAAGCACCACGGCCCAAGGCCTCTTTGGCCGGACCCGAGAGCGCGCCAAAGGACATGCCCGCTATGGTGACCGGAATATCGAGTTTGATCGGGTTTTGGGCGAACCGCGTGCCGAGCGTGACGTCGGTCCCGCATTTCTCGCGGTAGCCTTCGAGCGGATAGCGGCTGATCGAGGCGCCGAGGAATAGAAGATCGTCGAAATGCGGCACGCGGCGCTTCGCGCCACCGCCCCTGATATCGTAGATACCGGTCGCAGCCGCGCGGCGGATCTCGGAATTGATCTCGTTCGAGAACGTCCAGGACTGGCGCGGCACCGTCTGCGGGATCTTGCGGTCGATTTTATCTTTCATGGCCATGTCCCTAGTAGGCAGACGCGTTGTCGACGTCGAAATTGTAAAGCTTGCGGGCCGAACCGTAGCGGGTGAACTCTTCCGGTTTCGCGTCGATCCCGGCGCGGTCGAGAAGATCGCGCAGGATGTCCAGATGTTCTGGCCGCATCTCTTTCGCAATGCAGTCGGCACCAAGGCTCTTGACCTTGCCGCGCACGAAAAGCCGCGCCTCGTAAAGCGAGTCGCCAAGCGCATCGCCTGCATCGCCGCAGACGACGAGGTTGCCCGACTGCGCCATGAAGGCCGACATATGGCCGATATTGCCCTGCACGACGATGTCGATGCCCTTCATCGAAATGCCGCAGCGGGACGAGGCATTGCCCTTGATCACCAGCAACCCGCCATGACCCGTCGCCCCCGCATACTGGCTGGCATCGCCTTCGATGATCACCGTGCCGGACATCATGTTCTCGGCCACGCCCGGCCCGGCAGAGCCGTGGATGCGGATCGTCGCCTGCTTGTTCATGCCACCGCAGTAGTAGCCGGTGGAGCCCTTCACCGTCACGTCGATGGGCGCGTCCAGCCCGACGGCCAGCGCGTGGCTGCCCTTGGCATTGACGATTTCCCATGCTGTCTGATTGGTCTCGGCGCTTTGCGCCTGAAGCGTCGCGTTCAGTTCGCGCAGCCCCGTCGCCTCAAGGTCGATTGTCTGCATGTTCAGTGGTTCCAGAAGTAAACGGTTGAGGGCTCCGGCTCCCAGACCCGTGCGGTCTCGATCCCGGGAAGATTGACCAGCGCCCGGTATTCCGAGCCGAAGGCGACATATTGATCTGTCTCGGCCATGACGGCCGGTTTGCAGGCGATGGGATCGCGCACCACGCCGAACCCGTCCTTGGTGCCGACGACGAACGTGAAGAACCCGTCAAGATCGTCGAGGCTCGATTCCAACGCCTCGCCCAGAGAGGCCCCTTCGCGCATCTTCCAGGTCAGATATGCAGCGCCGACCTCGGTGTCATTCATCGTCTCGGTCAGGATGCCCTCGCGTGCCAGTTGGCGGCGCAAGGAGTTGTGGTTGGAAAGCGAGCCATTATGGACAAGGCACTGGTCCGATCCGGTTGAGAAGGGATGCGCGCCCATCGTGGTGACGGCGGATTCGGTCGCCATGCGGGTATGCCCGATGCCATGCGTCCCACTCATCTTCGCGACATCGAACCGAGCGGCCACATCCTTGGGCAGGCCGACCTCCTTATAGATCTCCATCGTGTCGCCGGCGCTCATCACCCGCACGTCGGGGCGGAGCGTCTTAAGCGCTTCACGCGCCTCGGCGATCTTGTCGGCGGGCATTTCCAGCACCGTGTGGGTGTCCTTATCGCGCTGCGCGATCTTGGTTCCGATGGCCTTGCCAAGCTCGGCCGCCAATCCTTTGAAATCCGCCCCCGGGTTCGGCGACTGCACCGTCAGTTTAGAATTGCCGTCCGCATCGGTGCCGTAAATCGCGATCCCGGCGCTGTCCGGCCCACGATCCGTCATCGTGATCAGCATATCCGTGAGCAGTTCGCCGAGCCGTGGCTCCAGCGCCTTGTCCTTAAGGAATAATCCGACGATTCCGCACATGGTTCGATTCCCTTCTGAATGTGCTGAAAAGCTAGCAGGAAGTGATTTCCAGTTCAACTATGAAGAAACAAATATTCATAAGAGAATATCCGGGCGAGCGCTTGCCCGCCCGGAAAAAAGAGGCGGTCAGTACCGCTCCAACATCTTTGACACCTTCTCGGAGTCGCCCATTTTGCGGGCCTCATCCAGGTGTTTGCCTTCCCGAACAAACTGGATGCGGTGCCAGCCGATCCAGAAGGCGACGCCAAGGACAACCATCAGGACCTCGGAACCCTGGAAGGGATAAACCGCTCCGACCTCGGCAAGATCCACGGCCCAATTGTCATAGCCAATCGTAGACATTGTGCTTTCTCCTTACGATGCTTTGCGGGACGCGAGGTAAGCCTTGTCCGCTTCGATTATTGTGGTCACGGCGTCTTCGTAGGCGTGGTGCTCGGCGTAATCGAGGCCCTGCAGTTCCACTTCCTCCGGGATGCGCAGCACACCGACGGCAGCCTGGATCTTGGCCAGGATAAAGGCGGGCAGAAAGCCGAGGAGGCCGAACATGATGGCTGCGCCGATCGTGTTGCCGATCGGGTTGATCGTTGCGTAACCCTCATAAGGCGACGACGGCGCGCCCCACAGCAGGAAGCCTGCGATGATCAGGCCGATGACACCGGAATAGCCGTGCACTGCAACAGCGCCCACCGCATCGTCGAGCTTGAACTTGCGCTCGACCCAGTAGTGCAGCTTGTAAACGATGACGACACCGACAGCGCCGACCAGCATAGCCTGGATCGGGTGGTAAAGGTCATTCCCGGCAGAGGCCGTGATGACCCCGGCAAGTCCACCCGAGAAGGTCCAGAACGCATCGCCCTTGGACACGACATAGGCCGCCATCAACCCGCCCGAGAGGGACATCAGGAAGTTGAACGTGATGGCCGACAAGGTCGTCGGTGCCAGATAGATGTTGGTCGCCGTCCAGGTCGTGCCGACGATCTGTCCGTCGATGACCTCGGGTGCGATGACCGGCACGTTGCAGGCTGCATAGAAGCCCCAGAACCCCGTATAGATCAGGAAGAGACCGATCGTCAGCATCCACGGATTGTGCGGCGGAATATCGCGCGGTGTTCCGTCCGGCGCGAACTTGCCGAGACGCGGGCCAAGCACCATGATCACACCAAGCGCATAACCGCCCGCGATGGCGTGGATGACGCCTGATGCATAGGCATCGTGATAACCCAGAACCTTCACCATCCAGCCATCCCAATGCCAGCCCCAGGCGGCATCAATGATCCACCAGACCGAGCCGATCATCACCGCATGAACCCACAGCGCCGAAGACCGGATGCGTTCGATCACCGAGCCTGAGACGATGGAGGCAGCCGTCCAGGAAAAAAGCAGGAACGCCGCCCAGAAGACGCCGGTGATGCGGTCGCCGAGATGGGTGCCCATGTTCTCGGACCACGGCGCATAGGGGGCGCCTGCCTCCCATCCGATTCCGCCCATGCCCGGGAAGGCGTTGGGGAAGGCCCAGTAGATCCACCAGCCGAAGAAGAAGAACGTGACCGTGACCAAGGGAATGATCATCACGTTCTTCATCAGCGTATGCATATGGTTGCGCCGTCGACTCGCGCCGACCTCATACATGCAGAAACCCACATGGATAAGGAACATGAACACAACGGTTACCCAGTAGTAGAACTCGGTAAACACAGTCGTCAGTGCGTTTAGATTTCCGTCCACTTTCGTTCTCCCCGTTCGTTTGCAGTCGATATTGTTTCCCGACATTGAACATGCAGGCGATTAACTAAGTCAACAATTTTTCCTTTGATGAAATTTTTTGCGCTGACTGCGAAGCGTTAGGCAGCGCGCAGCGGTGGCGAAAGCGACTATCCCTTTAGGAAACTTTTTTTCTTGACTGGTCGCGGAAGATGCAGCCATCCTCGCACCCAACGGGCTCTTGCCTTCAAGAATTCGGGCCTTCGCCCGGCAAAATTCTTCGCTGCCAAACGGGGATTTCAAGACAGAATGGCGACGAACAGCCGGCCGGTACGAACCGAAATATACCGCCATACCGACAACTGGCGACCGCAACACGAAGACATATCAGGGAGATAAAGATGACAGCATCATGGAGGTTTTCGGCCCTTGCCGACCGTCACCGCGCACTCGGCTCAGACCTTGAGGACTGGAGTGGGATGGGCACGGCCTGGTCTTACAGCAAGGGTGACCCGGAACAGGAATATCTGGCGATCCGCACCAAGGCCGGCCTGATGGATGTCTCGGGCCTGAAAAAGGTGCATATCACTGGCCCTGCCGCCAGCCATGTCATCGACCGCGCGACGACCCGGAACGTCGAAAAGATCATGCCGGGACGGTCGGTCTATGCCACGATGCTGAATGACGCAGGGAAATTCATCGACGATTGCGTCATCTATCGGATGGGCCCCAACAGCTGGATGGTGGTCCACGGCTCAGGCGGCGCACATGAGCAACTGACCATGGCCGCGACCGGTCGCGATGTCTCGATCCGCTTCGACGACAACCTGCACGACCTCTCGTTGCAGGGGCCGCTGGCAGTGGACTACCTGGAAAAGCACGTCGAGGGCATCCGCAACCTCAACTATTTCAGCCACATGCAGACCTCTCTCTTCGGCTTCCCGGTTATGATCTCACGCACGGGATATACCGGCGAGCGCGGCTACGAGCTTTTCTGCCGGGGACAGGACGCACCGACGATCTGGGACCGCATCCTTGAGGAAGGCGCGTCGATGGGGATCATCCCCTGCCGCTTCACCACACTCGACCTGCTCAGAACCGAGAGTTACCTTCTGTTCTTCCCCTACGACAATTCCGAGATGTATCCGTTCGAGGATGAAGGCCCGGGCGATACCCTTTGGGAACTAGGGCTCGACTTCACCGTATCGCCAGGCAAGACCGGATTCCGCGGCGCTGAGGAGCATTACCGGCTGAAAGGCAAGGAACGCTTCAAGATCTGGGGGCTGAAGCTCGACGGTACCGGTGCCCCGGGCAATGGTGCGCCGGTCTTCCGCGGCGACAAGCAGGTCGGCGTTGTCACTCAGGCAATGTATTCGTCGCTCAACAAGCACAACATCGCCATCGCGCGGTTGCCGGTGGATTGTGCAAACAACGGCACCAAGCTGACGGTCCGTTGCGACACGCATGGCGAGATTGCTGCCACGACCCATTCTATGCCCTTTTACGACGTCGAGAAGAAGCGCCGTACCGTCAAGGGATGAACCGCATGACAGGGGCCGCGACCCGAGTGGCCCCTTCACCGATCACGACCCAAGCAGGAAGACGTCCGCGACATGTCCAAATTCAAGTTTCCTGAATCGATCACAAGCAGGCCCGTGTACGGCACGCTGGAGCCCCGGCCCGGCAAGGCGCATCTGATGATCGCCGATGCCGAAGGGGCAGAGGCACTCATGGACGTGGCAAAGGCCGATCCCGGCATGATGGCCAGGGCCCATGTGATCTACATCCCCAAGGGAACCGGCACGAAGTATTCCGACCAGCTCGCCGCGCTGAAGCCGGCGATCCTTCATGTCAGCCCAAGCTATGATTCTTCGGTCCAACGGCTTCGGCGTATTCTGTCGGACGCGCATATGGGATTGCAGATCTATCTGGCGGGAACCGAGGGTCTGATGGGGCAGGCGATGCAGGAAGCGGTCAGCGCCGGCATCCCGCATTCGGCGATTCAGACCGAACATCGCGGCTCGGTCGCGCGGCGTATGCAATGTGTCCACTGCAAGGGCATCACCGAAGACGTGATGACCGATCCCTTCGTCTGCTCGCATTGCGGGCTGAACCTCTTTGTCCGCGATCACTATTCCCGCCGACTGGCCGCGTTCC
>JAUIDM010000181.1 GCA_030428915.1 Alphaproteobacteria bacterium
CACGGCCGCGGGATAGCAGGCGGCCGGGTCGTTGTTGGCGAGGCTGCCGCCGATCGTGCCGCGGTTCCTGACCGCCGGATCGCCGATCTGGCCCGCCAGGGCCGCCAGGGCCGGATAGGCCGTGGCCGCTTCGCGCGCCACCGCGGCATGGGTCGTGGCCGCGCCGATCTCGACCATGCCGCCGGAGGCACGAATGCCCTTCATCTCGGCGATGCCGGTCAGGCTCACCAGCAGCGACGGCGCCGCCAGCCGCTGTTTCATCGTCGGCATCAGCGTCTGTCCGCCGGACAGGGCCTGCGCGTCCTCATGCGCCAGCGCGTTGACCGCGTCGGCGATGGTGGAGGGTTTCACGAACTCGAAATTATGCATGGCCTCTCCTCCCTCAGCCGTTGATCGCCGCCCAGACCCGCGCGGGGCTGACGGGCATGTCGATATGGGTGACGTGGCTGTGCCCGCCACGATGCAGCGCGTCGATCACCGCGTTGACGACCGCCGGCGGCGAGCCGATCGCGCCCGCCTCGCCGCAGCCCTTCACCCCCAGGGGGTTGTGGGTGCACGGCGTCTGGCAGGAATAGTCGACATTGTAGAACGGCACGTCATCGGCGCGCGGCATCGCGTAATCCATGTAGGATCCGCTCAAGAGCTGGCCGGTCCCGTCATAGGACGTGTTCTCGCAGAGCGCCTGGCCGATGCCCTGCCCGACGCCGCCATGGACCTGGCCCTCGACGATCATCGGGTTCATGACATTGCCGAAATCGTCGGCGCAGTGGAAGGCCACGACATCGACCTTGCCGGTCTCGGGGTCAACCTCGACCTCGCAGATATAGGCGCCTGCCGGATAGGTGAAGTTGCCCGGATCGTAGAAGGCCGTCTCCTCCAGCCCCGGCTCCAGCGTCTCCAGCGGGTAGTTGTGCGGCACATAGGCCGAAAACGCGATCTCGCCGAAGCTTTTGGCCTTGTCGGTGCCCGCGACGGAGAAATTGCCGTTCTCGAAGCTGATATCCTCCTCGGCGGCCTCCAGCATATGGGCCGCGATCTTCTTGCCCTTGGCGATGATCTTGTCGACCGCCCGGTTCATGGCCGAGCCGCAGACGGCAAGGCTGCGCGAGCCGTAGGAGCCCATGCCGAAGGGGATCTTCGAGGTGTCGCCATGGACGATCTCGACCGACGCCTCGGGGATGCCGAGCTTCTCCGCCACGATCTGGGCAAAGACCGTCTCATGCCCCTGGCCGTGGCTGTGGGCGCCGGTCATCACGCTGATATTGCCGGTCGCGTTCACCCTGACCGTCGCGGCATCATAAAGCCCGACGCGGCTGCCGAGCACGCCGACGAGGTTCGAGGGCGCGATGCCGCAGGCCTCGATCCAGGTCGACAGCCCCATGCCGCGCAGCTTGCCCTTCGCGGCCGACGCCGCGCGCCGTGCCTCGAACCCCGCCACATCGGCCATCTCCATCGCCTTGTCGAGCGTGGCCTGATAGTTGCCCGTGTCATAGGCGAGGCCCACGGGCGTCGTGTAGGGGAACATGTCCGGCGTCAGCAGGTTCTTGCGGCGCACCTCGAACGGGTCGAGCCCCAGTTCCCGGCACATCTTGTCGATGATGCGCTCCAGCGAATAGGTCGCCTCGGGCCGCCCGGCGCCGCGATAGGCGTCGACCGGCGCGGTGTTGGTGAAGACCGTCTTCACGTTCACATAGACATTGGGCACCTTGTAGGGCCCGGCCATCAGCGTGCCGTGCAGGAAGGTCGGCGTCGCCGTCGAGAAGTTCGACAGATACGCGCCCACGTTCGCCATCGTCTCGGTCCTGAACGCGATGAAGGTGCCGTCTTTCTCACAGGCCAGTTCGATCTTCGTCACATGGTCGCGGCCATGGGCGTCCGAGAGGAAGCTTTCCGAGCGTTCCGCCGTCCAGCGCACGGGACGCGCGAGCTTCTTCGCCGCCGCCAGAACCAGCGCCTCCTCGCCGTAATGGTAGATCTTGGAGCCGAAGCCGCCGCCCACATCGGGGGCCACGACCGTCAGCTTGTTCTCCGGGATGCCCATCACGAAGGCCGCGATCAGAAGCCGCGTCAGATGCGGGTTCTGGCTCGTCGTGGTCAGCTTGTAATCGCCCGTGCCGGGGAAATACTCGCCGATCGAGGCCCGCGGCTCCATCGCGTTCGGCACCAGCCGGTTGTTCACCAGTTCCAGCGTCGTGACATGGGGGGCCGCCTTGATCGCCGCATCCACGGCCGCGCGGTTGTCCTCGATCCAGCCCCAGTCGAAGCACTGGTTGTCGGGGATCTCGTCATGCACGCGGTTCGACGCGTCCGCGAGCGCCGCGGCCATGTCCACGATCGCGGGCAGTTCCTCGATATCGCTGTCATCGGCCAGCTGCTGGGCCGCGTCCTTCGCCTGGGCATAGGTCTCGGCCACCACCGCGGCATAGGCGTCGCCCACATGGCGCACCTTGCCATGGGCCAGAACCGGGCGCTTGGGCTCGCGCATCGGCGTGCCGTCGCGCGAGTTGATCAGCCAGCCCGCCGGATTGCCCCCGACATCCTTGAAATCCTCGCCGGTGAAGACGGCCAGTACGCCCGGCATCGATGCGGCCGTGCTGGTGTCGATCGACCGGATCCGCCCATGGGCGACCTCCGAGCGGACAAAAACCGCATAAGCCTGACCATGCAGGCTCAGGTCGTCGGTATAGACCCCTTTCCCCGTCAGAAAGCGGACATCCTCGCGGCGCTTCGAGCTTGCGCCAATCCCGTGATCCTTCGGCATGCTGCCCTCCCTCACTCTGCCGCGATGCCCGACACGTCCTGTCCGGACGCGGCGAGAACCGCCTTGACGATGTTGTGATAGCCCGTGCAGCGGCAGATATTGCCCTCAAGGTAATGCCGGATCTCGGCCTCCGAGGGCTTCGGGTTCTCCGCCAGCAGCGCCGCCGCCGACATCACCATGCCCGGCGTGCAGAAACCGCATTGCAGTCCGTGATGATCCTGGAACGCCTGCTGAACGGTCCCCAACGACCCGTCGGCATGCGACATCCCCTCGATCGTCCGGACCTCGGACCCCGAAACATCCGCCGCAAAAACCGTGCAGGACTTCACCGCAAGACCGTCCACATGCACAACACAGGCACCGCACTGCGACGTGTCGCAGCCAACATGCGTCCCCGTCAGACCAAGACCCTCACGCAAAAAGGACGACAACAACGTCCGCCCCTCAACATCCCCGGAAACCGACCGGCCGTTAACCGTCATCGTAACCTTCGTCATAGTAGCCTCCCTGAATTTCTTGGTTTTCGCCACTTAAGCACGGCTTTCGGATTCTGAGAACACCGCATTGCGGATCGGCACATCCATGTCCCGGGATTGAGACTGCGTAGATCAAGGCGCGCCGATTTCCGTGCCTCGGGCGCGTCAAGATCAAAGAACGTGGCCACCATCAGATCGGATCACGCGCGGGCCCTTCGGATGCGCAGTAGAAAGCAGTTGTTCGCGGCCGATCGCACATCCACGAAGGCCGTCTCCGGCGCGGACAGAAGCGTTTCCGCATAGGCGGCGACCTCCGCCTGCGGCACGATTCGGCCGGTGCCGTAGCGGATGCGGTGGTCAGCCGAATAGGCCTTGAGCAGAAACTGCGCGGATGAACCCAGGACCGGTGGCACGCCGTTTCCTTCCCACCGCGCGCAGGCGTGAGCACAAAGAAAAACCGGCCCGCATTCGGCATAGGGCTGAAGCTCGGGAAATGGCCGGTGTGCGAGGATCAGGAACTCCCGCCCCTCCGGAACCTGGCCCAGGCAGTGGCGGCAGGGCGTGCCCCTTCCGTCCGAGATCGCGCCGCGTTCGGCGGGTTGGCCATTGGCGTCCGGTCCGCCGGCATGCAGCGCCCGGACGGTAGGCGTTGACATCGCTTCATAGATCAGGTCCATCGGGTTCTCCTTGCTGAATACCCGACGAAAATGGGCCGCGCGGACGGTCCCGCGCGACCCGAAGCCTGCGCATTGGCACGCAGCGCGAAAAAGCGTCAGTTCGCTGCGGCCTGCCGCAAGAGGTCCGTAATCCGCCGCACGCTGGCGCGGCGGTTCAGCCGCTCTTCCTCCTGCGTGTCGATCTTGAGGAACTGCTCGCCATAACCCTGCACCACCATGTTTTCCGGCGGGACCGCGAAATATTCGCTGAGGGCCAGCGCGACCGATTCCGCGCGCCGGTCGGACAAGGCAAGGTTGTAGGCGGCCGAGCCCACGGCATCGGTATGGCCCTCGATCAGGAACACCTCACGCGCATCCTCGTCGATATAGGACCGGATCAGTCGGCCGAGTTGCGACAGCGACTGCGCCTGATCGGGCCGGATCGCAGCCGACCCCGTCTCGAACGTGATCGCGTTCAGGTCGATCACCGGCACAAGCGCCCTGACCTCGGCAATGTCGCGCACCTGCGCCAGCGAGAAGCGCCGGTCGAGCGCGGCCTCTCGCGCCAATGCCGCGCGCAGTGCGGCCTCATCGGCCGTGGCAGAGAACACCAGCTGTTCGGCCGGCGGTGGCAGCCGGGTGAAATCGACGGGCTCCACCGTGGCGGTATCGTCGATCAGCAGTGTCTCGGTCCCGTCCGGCGCAATGTGGGCCCGGCGCAGCACGCGGTATTCGGCATCGCGGATCGTCACGATTTGCGATCCGTCGGCCCGCGTCACCGTCGTCCGGGTCGAGCCGTCCGAGAATGTCTCGGTCCGCACCGTCGAGCCAGGCTGACGCAGAAGTGCGTTGTCATCCTTGATGATCTGGTACGACCCGTCATCGCGGGTTACGACCACGCGGTCCCCGGAATTCAGTTCGACCTTGCGGTTATTCGACAGAAGCGCACCGACCGCCACCGCGCCGAGGCCGAGCAGGACCGCCTTTTCGCCGTCCGACAGGCCACCCTCCTCATCCTTTGCGGCCTTGGCGCTGGAGGCCTTTTTCTTTTTCTTCGGGGCGGCCTCATTGACCTTGTTGGCAAAATCCTCGTCGGAGGATCGCGCGGTTTCCTCGGTCACGATCTCTTCGGTCACCTCCGCCTCGACGGCCGCTTCGTCGGGGGCCGAGGCCGCAGCCGCGACCGGGGCCTCGCCCGAGGCCGCATCCGGCTGTACCGGCAGTTCGGGCACCTCTTCGGCGGCGACCTCTTCGTCGGCCTCTGCCTCTGCGTCGGTTTCCATTACCGGGTCGGCTTCGCTCGTTGTCTCGCCGGCTTCGGGGGCGCTGTCCGCCTCAACCGCCACGTCATCGGCGCTTTCCTCGCTGGCCGGTTCCTCTGCCGTTTGTTCGCCGGCATCATCAACGACCGGTTCCTCTTCGGTCATCTCGACCGGGGCTTCCTCTGTTGCCGCCGGTTCGTCGCTTGCGGCATCGGCGGGCAACACCCCATCTTCGGTGGTCTCGCCCTCAATGGCCTGGCCGGCAGACGTGGCGCTCTCGGCGGCGGGCTCGTCCGTCGAGGCCTCTTCTGCCGGGTCAGCGCCAGTTTCGGCTTCGACCGTTTGCGCGTCAGGCGTCTCCGCAGCCGCGTCTTCCTCAGCTGGTACGGCTTCGTCCGCCGTTTCAGGATCCATGCCTTCTTCCATGGCTTCGTCCGGGGCGTCCTCAATCGGCGTCGGAATCGGCTCCACTCCTTCCGGACAGGGCAGGTCCGACCCGTCCGGGCAGATCAGCGCGACCTCCGGTTCGGCCTCTGGCGTCGTTTCCTGCGCCCAGACCGGCGACGGCGCCATCAGGGACAGGCTCGCCACAAGGGCGGTCGTGGTGTTCATTCTGCTACGCATCGTTACCTCGCATCGACAAGACCCGGCGCGACCAGGCCAGTCACTTGTAACGGCTAAAGACACGGGGCGGTTCCCATTCCTGCATCACGCTTGCGTCATTGTGCGCCATTCCGCCGATCAGCCCGCGCCCAGCCCGGATGGCGCGGGCAGTCTGGCGGCGCGAAGGCCGGGCCCCGGCCAGTTTGCCTGGTTGACACGCCCCTCGCCGCATGGCTCGCTCGGCCAAATTGTGGGGAGAGTCGACCATGCCGCTGGAACTGTGGCTGACCTTTGTTGCCGCTTCGACGGCCTTGTTGCTCATTCCCGGGCCGACCATCCTGCTGGTTCTGACCTATGCGCTGACGCAAGGCAGAAGGGTCGCGGTTGCGACCGCTGCCGGGGTCGCACTTGGCGACCTTGTCGCGATGAGCGCGTCGCTTCTGGGTCTCGGCGCGTTGGTCATGGCGTCGGCCACGCTGTTCACCGCCCTGAAATGGGCGGGCGCGCTTTATCTGGTCTGGCTGGGTCTCAACCTGCTGCGAACGCGTCCGACCGAGGGGTTCGACCTCTCGGACCCACCGGATCTACCCATTCGCGGCATCTTCGGCCATGCGGCGGCGGTGACAGCGCTCAACCCGAAATCCATCGCCTTCTTCATCGCCTTCGTGCCGCAATTCCTGCGGCCCGACGCGGCGCTCGGGCCCCAGTTCGCGGTCCTGATTGCGACCTTCGTTATACTGGCCGCACTGAACGCACTTGCCTACGCGCTTCTGGCCGACCGGATGCGGACGCGCATCACCGGGGCCGGAACACGGCTCTGGCTGAACCGCACGGGCGGCGCGGCTTTGATCGGCATGGGGGTCCTGACGGCCGCCCTTCGCCGGACCTGAGCCGGAATGAACATCCTGTCGCCGCTCGCCGATACCCGCTTTGCGCGGCTCTTCGCGGCGCAGGTTATGGCGCTGCTCGGCACCGGATTGCTGACGATTGCACTTGCGCTGCTGGCGGTCGACATCGCCGGGGCGAAGGGTGGTCTGGTGCTGGGCTTCGCGCTGACCCTGAAAATGATCGCCTATGTCGGGCTCGCCCCGGTTGCAAATGCGCTGCTCGGCGGCTTGCCCCGACGCGAATTGCTGGTCACTCTTAACCTGATCCGGGCCAGCGTGGCATTGATCCTGCCCTTCGTCACCGAAATCTGGCAGATCTACGCGCTGATCTTCTTACTGCAGTCGGCTTCGGCGGCCTTCACGCCCACGTTTCAGGCGACGATCCCCGACATCCTGCCCGATGAGGCCATCTATACCCGCGCCCTGTCGCTGTCACGGCTGGCGCAGGATACAGAGAATCTGGCCAGCCCAGCGCTGGCGGCGGCCCTGCTTACCCTCGTTCCCGCAACCGGGCTCTTCTTCGGTACGGCAGCCGGCATGCTGGGATCGGCGGCACTGGTCTGGCTCGCCAATCCGCCGCGCCCTGGCGAACGTCAGAAGGCAAGCATCTGGCAGCGCACCTTTTCCGGAATGCGACACTATCTCGCCACGCCACGGCTGCGCGGGCTTCTGGCGCTGAACTTGGCGGCGGCGGCGGGCGGCGCGATGGTGATCGTCAACACCGCTGTCATCGTCGACACCCTCTTCGGTCGCGGCACGTCCGACGTGGCGCTGGCCATGGCAGCCTTCGGGCTGGGATCGGTTCTGGCTGCGTTGGTGCTGCCCCGCATTCTGGATCAAATGCCCGACCGGCCCGTCATGCTTGCAGGCGCTGGCGGGTTGTCGGCAACGCTGATCTTTGGCGCGATCCTGCTGGCGCTGGCGCCTGCTTTCGGGGCGGAGCTCTGGGTCGGCTACTTGCTGTGGATGACCGCGGCGGGTCTGTTCTACTCGGTGATCCTGACACCCACAGGGCGGCTTCTGCGCCGCTCTGCCGGGGCCGCCGAACGCCCCGCCCTGTTTGCCGCACAATTCGCGCTGTCGCATGGCTGCTGGCTGATCGTCTATCCGTTGGCAGGGATGCTCGGTGTCTGGGCGGGTATGACGACCGCCTCGGTCCTGCTGGGACTTCTGTCCGCCGGCGCCGCATTGGCCGCGCGCCGATTCTGGCCGCGGCCGTCTTTGGCGTGAGGCTGCGTTCTTTGCGGTCCGCGCACCCTGTGCTAACGATCGGTCCACCGAGCAGCGAATGGCAAACAGGCCCATGTCCGACACAGCGACCGGCACCGGCACGAAACCCGGCATCCTGGCCATCCTGACGGTCAGGAACGAAGGCGCGTTTCTGATCGACTGGCTGGCCCATCACTCCGCGGTGGGCTTCACCGATTTTCTCGTCTTTTCGAACGATTGCACGGACGGCACCGATGCGATGCTGGACAGGCTTGAGGAACTGGGTCGGGTGAGCCATATCCGCAATGACGGTCCGCACGACAAGGGCCCGCAATGGTCGGCGCTGAAACTGGCCGACCGTCATCCGATGAAGGTGCGGGCGGACTGGGTCCTGTTTCTCGATATCGACGAGTTCGTGAACATCCATGTGGGAGACCGAACCGTGCCCGCGCTTCTGGCCGCCCTGCCCGAGGCAACGGCGATCCCGCTGACCTGGCGGTTATTCGGGAATGCCGGCATACGGGACTTTGAGGATCGCCCGCTGCCCGAACAATTCACGCTGGCCGCCCCAGCCGTCATGGGCTGGCCTTGGCGGGCGGCGATGTTCAAGACATTGTTCCGGAACGACGGCAGCTATGGCAAACTGGGCGTCCACCGACCGCGCCAGCCCGACCGCTCCCGGATGAAGGATCAGCGCTGGTTTGACGGGTCGGGGCGCCGCCTGCCCGCGAGCTTTCATACCGGGCGCATCTTTTCCGATTATGGGCGCGACAACTACAAGCTTGCACAGCTCAACCACTACCCGTTGGGGGCAATGGACAGCTATATCGTCAAATGTGACAGGGGTCGGGCCAACCGAGGAACTTCTGCGTT
>JAUIDM010000182.1 GCA_030428915.1 Alphaproteobacteria bacterium
ACTTAAGACCGTTGAAGTCTTCCGGGCCCTTGATCTCGTTCCGGTACCAGCCGCCGGCCTGAGCGCCGGTATTGCCGCCAAGGAAGGATTTCAGGCCGAAGATCTGACCAAGCTCGTCATGCAGCTCGGCACCACCGCCGTGATAATACCAGTTCGCAAGTTCCTGCGCGGTCATGCCAAAGGGCACGGAGGTGAAATAGGCATAGCCCGGATGCTGGCCGACGAAATAGTAGTCGGCGCCGTGATACATGTCGGCTTGGCCGGAGGTGACGGCGTCGAACACTTCAAACGCACCGACCAGTTCGCCTGCCGCCTTCAGGTCGATCGTCAGCTGACCATCGGTCATCGCGGTGATCGTGTCGGCCGCGCGCTGGGCTGCGTCATGCACACCGGCGAGGCCCCGGCCCCACGTGGTGACAAGCGTCAGCGTACGGTTGCCCTGCGCATACATCGGCGCTGCGAGCGCCGATGCGGCCGCAGCCGTCGTGCCGCCAAGGGCCGCTTTCGTCAGGAATGAACGACGATCCATACGGATATTTCCTCCCAAGTTTCGTCCCCCCGCTTCCCGGGTGGATCATTGCAACTGGGGCGAGACTAACGGCGGAAATCCGCAGTGGAAATACCGAGTACTGCGTAGTCGATCACGATTTTTGCCTTCCGTCGGGCGGTTGGAACCCACGCCGGAGACGAATTGACCTGCAATGGTCGGACCGTCATTCTCGGGGTCGAATCACGTGAACCGGCAATCAGGACAGGACGGATGTATGCGCGGCTGGCGGCATTGCGGCAGGCAATCCGCCTCAACTACGGACAGAAGATCTATCTTCTGGCGACGCTGCCCCTGATCCTCGCGTCGGCGGCGATCGCGCTCCTCGTCGCACATCAGTCGCGTGAACTTGCACGGCGCGAAATCGCCGGGCTCGAGGCGCAGCTGATCGCGGTCAAGAAAGAGGAACTGAGGAACTACATCAGCCTTGCCCGTACCGCCTTCGGCGGCATCTATGGCAATGCTCTGCCCGATGATGAGACAGCCAAGACCGAGGTCGCGCAGATCCTTGCCGCGATGCTCTACGGCCAGGACGGGTACTTTTTCGTCTACGATTACGACGGCAATAATCTTGTGGCGCCGCGGCAGACCTGGCTCATCAACCGCAACTGGGCGGGTCTGGGCGACCCCGAGGGCACGCCGGTCGTCAGCGAACTGATCGGTATCGCGCGGCAGGGTGGTGGTTACCATTCCTATATCTGGCCCAAACCCTCGACCGGAGAAGAAGCGCAGATGATCTCTTATGTCGTGGGGCTTCAGGACTGGCGCTGGGCCGTGGGGACCGGCGTATTCGTCGACGACATCCTCGCCTCCGTTGCCGCCGCGCGGGCCGAGACGGAGGAGCGCATCGGCCGGACCTTCCGCTGGATCGCCGCGATCGCAGTCGGGGCGGTGCTTCTGGTCTTTACCACCGGCATGGGGATCACGATCCGCGAAAGGCGACTTGCCGATGCCAAGCTGAAGAAGCTGACCCAACGGATCATCGACACGCAGGAAGAGGAGCGCAGCCGGGTGGCCCGCGAACTGCACGATTCCATCTCCCAAATCCTTGTCGGGGTGCGCTATGCGCTGGAACTCGCGCGGCGGCGGCTGAGTCTTGGTGACGCCCGCGCCGGCGAGAGCCTGTCGGCGGGGATCGACCATCTGAACGGCGCCATCGGCGAGGTCCGCCGCATCAGCCGCGATCTTCGCCCCGGCGTTCTGGACGATCTGGGACTTGGTCCGGCGCTGCAAACCCTGATGGAGGAGTTCGGCAAACGCACGGGCATCGAAACGGAGTTCGAGACGGTCGTGTTCCGCAACCGACTGGACCAGGAGGCAAAGATCGCGCTTTACCGCATCGCGCAAGAGGCGCTGACCAACGTGGAAAAGCATTCCGAAGCGACCCGGGTCAGGCTGTTGGTTCGCGGTCACAAACAGGGTGCGGTGATGCGGATTGAGGATAACGGCCACGGCATTGCCGCGACACGCAGTGGCGACACCGGGCTGGGCCTGAGGAATATGACGGAGCGGATGGAGCAGTTGAACGGCTCTCTGCGCGTTCTGTCCTCCCGTTCCGGCACCGTGATCGAGGCGCAGGTTCCGCTTTCGCACATGTTGCCGCCCGCGGGACAGATCTCAAAATCTAAGGACAGTGCATGACCCCACCGACACGCGTTCTTATCGTCGATGATCACCCGATGGTGGCAGAAGGGATCCGAGCCATTCTCGAAACCTATGACGACATCGCCGTGGTCGGCACGCTCGGCAACGGACAGGAGGTTATCGATCGGTCCGAGGCGCTGGCGCCCGACGTCATTCTCCTCGACCTCAACATGCCGCATGTGAATGGGCTGTCGGCGACCGAAATCCTGCTGGAACGCAATCCTGAGACGCGCATCCTGATCCTGTCGATGCATGACAGCCCAGAATACATCTCGACCGCCCTGCGCCACGGAGCCGCCGGTTACGTTCTGAAAGACGTGCCGATCGAGGAAATCAAGTCGGCCATCGACCGCGTGATGGCGGGGGAGCGGTACCTTTGCACCGGCGCAACCGCCAGCCTGAAGCCCTCGACGACCGATGGGCGCGAGCCTTTGACCGACCGCGAACAGACGATCCTCCTGCAACTGGCGCAGGGCAAGTCGAACAAGGATGTCGCGGTGGACCTCGACATTTCGGTGCGCACGGTCGAGACGCATCGCAAGAACATCAAGCGGAAGCTCGGCATCGCCACCACGGCGGGACTGACCCGCTACGCGATGGAACACGGCGTCCTGCAGGGAACCGGGCGCTGAGGGGCGCCGTCTCGGGGGAGTGTATTTCGACAGAAAGTGAATGATTGGACTTGCCGTCAGTGCGCCTTCACGCGCGTGACGGGTATGGAATGGGTCATCGGGACAGCCCGCCCCACGAACCTAACCGCGCTGGGTCAGGAATACGCCGATGGCCATGAGGCCAAGACCGGCCGCGCGCATCGGGGTGATCTGCCGCACGATCGCCCCCATGAGTCCGAACTGGTCGATCACGGCCGCTGAGAGAAGCTGACCCAGCAGGACACAGGTGATGGCGTTGCCAAGCCCGAAGCGCGGCGCGACCCAGGTGATCGACAGGACATAGAAGGCGACGAGAAGACCAGCGAGAAAGAGATGCTTCGGCTGACCCGGGGCCGCGGCAAGTGCGGAGGTGCCGCCGGTTGCGACCATTGTCAGCACCGCGCCCGCGAAAGCCACCGTGAAAAGGATCGCCGCGGCGGCGGCAGGCGACCCTATCCGCACACCAAGCCGCGCGTTCAGCGCTGCAAGGATCGGGATGCCGATGCCCGCCAGAAGCATGATCGCCGCGTATCTGACCGTGTCCGCCGTCATCCGCCCCGCCTATTCCTGTCCGAATGACCGGACTGTCTGCGCCGGCAATCCGCCGTGTCGCTATCCCGGATGATCTTGGTGTTGTTGCAAGGCATTGTCCATCCGCGCTTTCCGATCATGCGGCGTTCCCGGTGGAAGACCCCAAAGACGATCTGCCAGCGCCATCTCTTCGGCGACGTTTTGTGAACCCGCAGGGCGAATGGCCAGACGGCAACATATCCCCGCACCGATGCGCCGCCCCTTGCATTCGTGCGCCGCAGACCGATCTTGAGGCAAGCAGCCTCCGGAGTGCATTGTGACCTATCTTCTCTTTATCGTGGGCCTCATCGGGCTCTTCCTTGGCGGTGAGGGCCTGATCAGGGGGGCGGTCGGTGTCGCGCGGCGCTTTCACGTGCCGCCGCTGATCATCGGACTGACCATCGTCGGGTTCGGCACCTCGACGCCGGAACTGCTGGTCGGGCTGCAGGCCGCCCTTGCCGGGGCACCGGCGCTCGCCGTCGGCAACGTGATCGGATCGAACATCGCCAATATCCTTCTGATCCTCGGTTCGGCTGCCATGATCACCGCCGTGCCCTTGCCAATGGCGCGGATGCGGCGCGATTTCGCCGTGATGATCGGTTCGACCCTGCTTGTCTGGGTTATGCTGGCAGGCGGCATGATCACGCGGGCAGAGGGGTTGACCCTTGTCGCGGCGCTTGGAATTTATCTGTGGCTGTGCCTCAGAAACGCCGCAGGGTCCGAACCGCCCGCAACCGAGGACGCGCCCCCTGCCCTTTGGCAGAGCCTGCCCATGGCCGCCGGCGGGCTCGTGATCCTGATGATCGGCGCGCGGCTGCTCGTCGACAGTTCCACAACGATCGCACGCGACTTCGGCATCAGCGAGGCGGTGATCGGCCTGACCATCATCGCCGTCGGCACCTCGCTGCCGGAACTGGCGACCGCGATCGTCGCGGCCTTGCGGGGACATTCCGAAATCGCCGTGGGCAATATCCTAGGCTCCAACGTCTTCAATGTGCTCGGCATTCTCGGTGTTACCGCCACGGTCACCCCGATCCCGGTAGAGCCGCGTTTCGTCGGCCTCGACATGGGGCTGGCGCTGGCCGCCGCGCTGGCGATGCTGGGTTTTGCCGCTCTGCCCGGCAAGGTCGGTCGGATCGGGGGCGGCGTGCTCCTGACATCCTATGCAGGCTATATCGGGCTGATGGGGCTCGGGTGATGCTGCTGACCGGAGTGGCGCGGTTCTTTGGCCGGCTGACTGCCCTTCCCGCGCCCGCTATCGACGGGCCGGAATCGCGTTTCTTTCGCCGAAACCGGCACACCCGATAATAAAAGAAGCAAGAAAACGGGCCCGGCGACACAATCTTGCGAATTTTGGCGGTTGACGCCCCTTTGAAGCCTGCATAATGTCCGCTGCACAGCAGCAATGGGACCAGGGCGGATGGCTTCGATCCTCGTACTTGTAAGGACATGGCGCATGGGCCGGTAACGGTAGACCATAATGGTTCCCATGCGCCCCGGATAAGGTCCGGGGCTTTTTGTTGCTAAAGGAACGGCACGGACGGAGAAACGGATATGTCGCGGCAGATGACCGGTGCGAAGATGGTGGTTCAGGCGCTCAAGGATCAGGGCGTCGAGGTGGTCTTCGGCTATCCCGGCGGCGCTGTGCTGCCGATCTATGACGAGATCTTCCAGCAGAACGACATCCGCCACATCCTTGTCCGTCACGAACAGGGCGCTGTCCACATGGCCGAGGGCTATGCCCGCTCGACCGGCAAGCCGGGTGTCGTGCTCGTGACCTCCGGCCCCGGTGCTACGAACGCCGTCACCGGGCTGACCGATGCGTTGATGGATTCGATCCCCGTTGTCTGCCTCACCGGGCAGGTGCCTACTTTCATGATCGGCACCGACGGGTTTCAGGAGGCCGATACGGTCGGCATCACCCGGCCCTGCACCAAGCACAACTGGCTGGTGAAGGACACCAACGCGCTGGCCGATACGATCCATCAGGCTTTCCATGTCGCGACGAAAGGCCGCCCCGGCCCGGTCCTGATCGACATTCCGAAGGACGTGCAGTTCGCGACCGGCACCTACTCTGCCCCGCGCGAGGCGAAGGTCGGGCATTATCAGCCCAAAGTGAAGGGTGATCTTGCCAAGATCACCGAACTGGTCGCCCTGATGGAAAAGGCCGAACGTCCGATTTTCTACACCGGCGGCGGCGTGATCAATTCGGGCCCCGGTGCGAGCCAGCTCTTGCGCGAACTCGCGGATGCGACCGGCTTTCCCGTCACCTCGACCCTGATGGGGCTGGGCGCCTATCCGGCGAGCGGAAAGAACTGGATCGGGATGCTGGGCATGCATGGGCTCTACGAGGCCAATCTGGCCATGCACGACTGCGACCTGATGATCAATCTCGGTGCCCGCTTCGACGACCGGATCACCGGCCGCATCGCCGATTTCAGCCCGAAATCGAAGAAGGCCCATGTCGATATCGATCCGTCCTCGATCAACAAGGTCATCCATGTCGATATCCCGATCACCGGCGATGTCGGCCATGTGCTGGAGGATCTGATCAAGGTCTGGAAGTCGCGCGGCCGCAAGGTGAACAAGGACGGGCTCGCCAAATGGTGGGGCCAGATCGAGCAGTGGAAGCTGAAGCGCTGCCTCAGCTACAAGAACTCCGACAAGATCATCAAACCGCAACACGCGCTGCAAAGACTTGAGGAACTGACGAAAGGACGCGACCGCTACATCACGACCGAGGTCGGCCAGCACCAGATGTGGGCCGCGCAGTTCCTTGGCTTCGAGGCGCCGAACCGCTGGATGACCTCGGGCGGGCTCGGCACGATGGGCTACGGCTTCCCGGCCTCGATCGGCGTTCAGGTCGCCCATCCCGATGCGCTGGTGATCAACGTCGCGGGCGAGGCGTCGTGGCTGATGAACATGCAGGAGATGGGGACAGCCACCCAGTTCCGCGCACCGGTGAAGCAGTTCATCCTGAACAACGAACGCCTTGGCATGGTGCGCCAGTGGCAGCAGCTTCTGCATGGCGAGCGCTACTCGCATTCGTGGTCCGAGAGCCTGCCGGACTTCGTCAAGCTGGCCGAGGCCTTCGGCTGGAAGGGTATCCATTGCAACGACCCCAAGGACCTCGACGACGCGATCATGGAAATGATCGACTATGACGGGCCGGTCCTGTTCGATTGTCTTGTCGAGAAGCACGAAAACTGCTTCCCGATGATCCCGTCGGGCAAACCGCATAACGAGATGCTTCTGGGCGATGCCTCGACAGAGGGCGCGATCCAGGCGGGTGGGGCTGTGTTGGTCTAGACTCCCGGGGGCGCTGCCCCCGGACCCCCGGAGTATTTACAGACAGAAAGTGAAGACAGGAACCGAGATGTCCGCACTGAAGATCAAGAAAGGCGCCTCCAGCCATTCCGCCTATGACCTGCGCGACCCGAATGTCGAGGTGATCGGCTCGCATACGCTGGCTGTCATGGTCGACAACGAGGCGGGCGTGTTGGCGCGTGTCATCGGGTTGTTTTCAGGCCGGGGCTACAATATCGAAAGCCTCACCGTGGCCGAGGTGGATCATGCAGGTCACAAGAGCCGGATCACGGTCGTCACCACCGGCACGGCGGCGGTGATCGAGCAGATCAAGGCGCAGCTCGGCCGGCTGGTGCCGGTCCATGAGGTCCATGACCTGACGGTCGAAGGCCCCTCGGTGGAGCGGGAACTCGCGCTTTTCAAGGTAGCGGGATCGGGCGAAAAACGGGTCGAGGCCCTGCGTCTGGCCGACATCTTCCGCGCCAATGTGGTCGATTCCACCTTGGAAAGTTTCGTCTTCGAAATTACCGGCACACCGGAAAAGATCGACGCCTTCGCCGAACTCATGCGCCCCCTCGGCCTTGTCGATGTGGCGCGGACCGGGGTCGCAGCGCTGGCGCGCGGCGCTTAGGAAACGCGGGGCCCCCCATTCGGCTGGGGAAGGGGAGAACGTGAGGGCCCCGCGCCCGGGCCTTAGCCGTCCGTGGTCAGCGTGCCAGCCTCGACCGCGGCAGTCAGCTCGGCCTCATCGACGGCGCCGTCGGCATTGGTGTCAATCGTGACGAACGTATCTTCGGTTGCGTTCGGATAAGCGACCTGCAGTTCTTCGAGCGAAAGCGACCCGCTGCCATCTGCGTCCATGTCGGTCATGCCCTGGGCCAGAGCCATACCGGTCGAGGCGAGGCCGAAAGCCAGTGTGAAAGCCAGTTTCTTCATCGGATAGTCTCCTTGATTCATCCGTGATCGGGAAGGCCACCCTTTCGCGGCCCTCATATAACAGGACGCGCCGGGCAGGTTTTTATTCCCGCGCCAGATCCAAACCTGCATGACCCGGCGGCAGGCTGCGCATCGGGCCACCCGGCACACGCGATATGCCGCCCAAAAAGCTTGCAAGCGGACGGTCACGGCCCGCTCGGCGGAAATCCCCAGACTTGTCCGAAGTACCGGGACCGCCAATGTCATGCCGGAAAGGAGACCGCCATGACGCACCCTTCCCTTTCTGGCAGCGCGCCAGAGCTTGTCGCCCTCATTCCCGACCTTCGCCGTCTTGCCCGCCGCCTGACCCGGGACCCGGCCACGGCGGAAGATCTGGTGCAGGAGGCATTGCTGCGCGTCTGGACGCAGATGGGCCGCCATGCCGCAATCGCGGATCTCAAACCCTATCTGATGACGGCGGCACGCAACCTCGCCCGCCGCCCGCGCCGGGCGGAACTGGCCCTCAGCGATGCGCCCGAACCTTCCGCCCCGCCCGAAGCGCCCGGCCGACTCGCCTTGCGCGATGTCGTCGGGGCGCTCGCGCGTCTGCCGCAGGCCGAGGCCCGGCTGATCCTGCGGCATGTTGCTGGCGAAGAAAGCTATGCGGACATCGCCGCGGCCGAGGATCTGCCGATCGGCACCGTCATGTCCCGCCTTGCCCGTGGCCGCGCCCGGCTGAGGCAGGATTGCGGCCTGCCCGAAAACGGCCCCGTCGCGGCCTTCATGATCTGCGAAGACATTGCCTGAAGGCACGTGCCGGCGCGTGAGGGGCATGCGCGGCAAAAAAATGTTCTCAGCGATGCAACTTCTCTCCCGCCTTCTGCGTAGCTTCGGTCATGCCAGGGGGAATGGGTCCCCCGGCCAAAGAACGGAGACACGCATGTTCCGCACCATTTCGCTTTCCGCGATCGCCCTTATCGCCGCCCCGGCCTTCGCCGCCGAGAATCCGATGGTCGGCGGTGCCGCAATGTATGACAGCAAGAACATCGTCGAAAACGCCGTGAACTCGGCCGATCACACGACGCTGGTCGCTG
>JAUIDM010000183.1 GCA_030428915.1 Alphaproteobacteria bacterium
ACACTGCCCGTCATCTTTGACAGCGGGATCGAAGGCGGGCTCGACATCCTTCGCGCCATCGCGCTTGGCGCCGACTTCGTGATGCTGGGCCGGGCCTGGCACTACGCGCTCGGCGCGCTCGGGGCCGACGGCCCGGCGCATCTGGTGGAGGTTTTAGCCAAGGACATGGCGGCGAATATGGGCCAGCTTGGGGCGAAGACGCTGTCCGATCTGCCTGGCTGCCTGCTGCAAGCCTGAACGTCGCTTTCGGCATAATTGCTTCGCTTGCGCGTCAGATCGCAAAGCTGCGGGGAATATAGGGAACGAAACGTTACCGAATCCTGACAGATCGGTGGTTTTGGGTATTGCGCCGCAACGCAGCATCCCTAAAGTTCGCGCCGCGCCACCCGGGGAGGGAAAAATGACAGAGTTCAAGAAAATCCTTGTCGCCAATCGTGGTGAGATCGCGATCCGCGTCATGCGCGCCGCAACTGAACTCGGCAAGCGCACCGTGGCGGTTTACGCGGAAGAGGACAAGCTCTCCCTCCACCGCTTCAAGGCCGATGAAGCATACCGGATCGGCGAGGGCATGGGGCCTGTCGCAGCCTATCTGTCGATCCCAGAGATCATCCGGGTCGCGAAGGAATGCGGCGCGGACGCCATTCATCCGGGCTACGGGCTCTTGTCCGAAAATCCCGAATTCGTCGAGGCCTGTGCATCGAACGGCATCACGTTTATCGGTCCGAAGGCGGAAACCATGCGCGCCCTCGGCGACAAGGCCAGCGCGCGGCGCGTTGCCATTGCCGCTGGTGTGCCGGTCATCCCCGCGACCGAGGTTCTGGGCGACGATTTCGACGCGATCAAGAAAGAGGCGGCCGAGATCGGCTATCCGCTGATGCTGAAAGCCTCGTGGGGCGGCGGCGGGCGCGGCATGCGCCCGATCACCAAGCCCGAGGAGCTGGTCGAGAAAGTCCGCGAGGGCTGTCGCGAGGCCGAGGCCGCCTTCGGCAACGGCGAGGGCTACCTCGAAAAGATGATCCTGCGCGCCCGGCATGTCGAGGTGCAGATCCTCGGCGACCAGCACGGGTCGATCTATCACCTCTATGAGCGTGACTGCACCGTCCAGCGCCGCAACCAGAAGGTCGTCGAACGCGCCCCTGCGCCCTACCTGACGGAAGAACAGCGCGCCGAAATCTGCGAACTTGGCCGCCGCATATGCGCCCATGTGAACTATGAATGCGCGGGCACCGTCGAATTCCTGATGGATATGGACACCGGCCAGTTCTACTTCATCGAAGTGAACCCCCGCGTGCAGGTCGAACATACCGTCACCGAAGAAGTGACCGGCATCGACATCGTGCAGTCCCAGATCAAGATTGCCGAGGGCAAGACGCTGGCCGAGGCGACGGGCGTCGCACGGCAGGAAGACGTCCAGCTCAAGGGCCACGCCCTGCAATGCCGGGTCACGACCGAGGATCCGCAGAACAACTTCATTCCCGATTACGGCCGCATCACCGCCTATCGTTCGGCGACCGGCATGGGCATCCGTCTGGATGGTGGCACCGCCTATTCCGGCGGCGTCATCACCCGCTATTACGACTCGCTCTTGGTCAAAGTCACCGCCTGGGCCCCGACGCCGGAACAGGCAATTGCCCGTATGGACCGGGCGCTGCGCGAATTCCGTATCCGGGGCGTTTCGACGAACATCGCCTTTGTCGAGAACCTGCTGAAGCATCCGACCTTCCTCGACAACACCTACACGACGAAATTCATCGACACGACGCCCGGCCTTTTCAACTTCAAGAAACGCCGCGACCGGGCGACGAAAATCCTGACCTATATCGCTGACATCACAGTGAACGGGCACCCGGAAACCGCCGGCCGCCCGAAGCCGCATGCCGAAGCACGCGCGCCGAAGCCGCCCGCACTCCGTGCCGAACCGGCAAAAGGCACGCGGAACCTGCTGGAAGAAAAGGGTCCGCAAGCCGTCGCCGACTGGATGGCCGGCCAGAAGAAACTGCTTCTGACTGACACGACGATGCGCGACGGGCACCAATCGCTGCTGGCCACCCGCATGCGGTCGATCGACATGATCAAGGTGGCGCCCGCCTATGCGGCGAACCTGTCGCAGCTCTTCAGCGTCGAATGCTGGGGCGGTGCCACCTTCGACGTGGCCTACCGCTTCCTGCAGGAATGCCCCTGGCAGCGCCTGCGCGACCTGCGTGCGGCAATGCCGAACCTGATGACACAGATGCTGCTGCGGGCCTCGAACGGGGTCGGCTATACTAACTATCCCGACAACGTTGTGCAGGAATTCGTCCGTCAGGCCGCCACGACCGGCATCGACGTCTTCCGTGTCTTCGACAGCCTCAACTGGGTCGAGAACATGCGTGTCGCGATGGATGCGGTCGTGGAGAACGGCAAGGTCTGCGAAGGCACGATCTGTTATACCGGCGACATCCTGAACCCCGACCGGGCCAAGTACGACCTGGCTTACTACGTCGACATGGGCAAGCAACTAAAGGCCGCGGGCGCGCACGTGCTGGGTCTGAAGGACATGGCCGGGCTTTTGAAACCCGCCTCAGCCCGTGTGCTTTTCAAGGCGCTGAAGGAAGAGGTCGGCCTGCCGATCCACTTCCACACACATGACACGTCCGGCATCGCCGGGGCCACGATCCTCGCCGCCGCCGATGCCGGCGTCGCGGCCGTCGATGCGGCAATGGATGCCTTCTCGGGCGGCACCTCGCAGCCCTGCCTCGGCTCTATCGTCGAGGCGCTCGCCCATACCGACCGCGACACCGGCCTTGATATCGGCGCGATCCGAGAGATTTCGAACTACTGGGAAGGGGTACGCCACCAATACGCGGCGTTTGAGTCCGGCCTTGAAGCCCCGGCGTCCGAGGTCTACCTGCACGAAATGCCGGGTGGCCAGTTCACAAACCTCAAGGCGCAGGCCCGCAGCCTCGGGCTGGAGGACCGCTGGCACGAGGTGGCGCAGGCCTATGCCGACGCCAACCAGATGTTCGGCGACATCGTCAAGGTGACGCCCTCTTCGAAGGTCGTGGGCGACATGGCGCTGATGATGGTGGCGCAGGGCCTGACCCGCGCGCAGGTGGAAGACCCCGCCACCGACGTCGCCTTCCCCGACTCGGTCGCCGACATGATGCGCGGCAATCTCGGCCAGCCGCCGGGCGGCTTCCCCGAAGGCATCATCCGCAAGGTGCTTAAGGACGAAAGGCCAAATACCGAACGGCCGGGCAAGCACCTGAAACCCGTCGATCTGGAAGCGACACGCGCGAACGTCTCGAAGGAGCTTTTGGGGTTCGCCGTCGATGACGAGGACCTGAATGGCTACCTCATGTACCCGAAGGTCTTCCTCGACTATATGGGCCGTCACCGGCTTTACGGACCCGTTCGTACGCTGCCGACGCGCACGTTTTTCTACGGCATGCAGCCGGGCGAGGAAATCTCGGCTGAGATCGACCCCGGCAAGACGCTGGAAATCCGGCTTCAGGCCGTGGGCGAGACCAACGAGGAAGGCGAGGCCAAGGTCTTCTTCGAACTGAACGGCCAGCCCCGCGTCATCCGCGTGCCGAACCGCGCGATCAAGGCCAAGACGGCGGCCAAGCCGAAGGCGGCGGAGGGCAATCCGAACCATATCGGCGCGCCAATGCCGGGCTCCGTCGCCTCGGTCGCGGTCAAGCCCGGCCAAGCGGTCAATGCGGGCGACCTTCTGCTGACAATCGAGGCGATGAAGATGGAAACCGGCATCCATGCCGACCGCGCAGCAACGGTCAAATCGGTACTGGTTCACCCCGGCAGCCAAATCGAAGCGAAGGACCTGCTGATCGAACTGGAATGACGTGCCGATCGCCCGGGAAAGCCTTGGCGAAAGCGAATTTATATCCATCGGGGCGGATGTCAGTCCGCCCCTTCTGATTTCCGAAACTGTCAGTGATTTTTCTGCGCCGGAATGCGTTTTCCCCCTTGCACCCCCCGGGCGAAGTTTATAAATCGCCCTTCACGGAGCGCGGGCGTAGCTCAGGGGTAGAGCATAACCTTGCCAAGGTTAGGGTCGTGAGTTCGAATCTCATCGCCCGCTCCAACGACCAAAGGGCACCTTCGGGTGCCCTTCGTTATTTTGCCCCGCCTCATTTCTGATGGTCAAGGATCGGCGCCGGCGACAGGCATGCCCTCAGTAACCCGGCAAGGCCGGATTGCCTGAGGCTACAAGCATCCTTGCTTCAAGTACACTTTCGTCCAAGGGAAAACCGCACGACGCCCGTCTTCTGCCTTCGTTTTTCAAACGACGCTCGCCGTCCTCGCCGTGAATTTGCCACAATCACACCGAGTACCGGAATTCCTGCCTTCACGCATTGGCGGAAAAGCACTAAGATAATCAACAGGTTTTGTATTTTGAGATGGAAACGATTGATGCGGAAAGGTGGCGATGGACACAGTAAGGACATAATTGTGCCGTTTTCTTGACTTGCCCGCCGACAGTGACAATTTACTAAGTGGGCGATCGGCGTGGGTGTGCCGAAACTCTTTTAAACCAGAATCCATGAGGAGGGTGAAATCATGGGTACTACAGCAAATTTGCGAATGAAATTGATGCTTGCAGCAACCGCTCTGGTGGTGCCTATGCTGTCAGCCGGCGGCGCTTCTGCCGCTGTGTCGCAGGAATATCTTGAAGACATCTGCGAACGGACGTCTTTCTATCGGAGCGAAATCGGTCGCATTCAGAGAAGTGACGATTTTCCCGAGATTGTTGAATACACGCTTGCCAACTGCCCCGCTGTCATGGCCGCGCTGACCAGTCAGCCGACCGCGACGATCTTCGGCGAGAAGGTCGACCGCAGGGACGACAAGACGCGCCAGTCCGCAGACGATGGCAGTACGGGCGGCAAGAAGAAGGACAAGGCAGAAGAGGAAGAGGCCGAGGACGAAGAGGCCGAAGAAGGACAGACTGAGGAAGAGAAGGAGAAGCCCGGCCCCGGCAAGAAGGATGGTCCGGGAAAGAAGGATGGCCCTGGCAAGAAGGACGGTCCTGGCAAGAAGGACGGTCCTGGCAAGAAGGACGGTCCGGGTAAGAAGGACGGCCCTGGCAAGAAAGACCGTGACCACGAGGACCGTGAGGAAGGCGAACAGACTTCCGAACAAGAGGGTTACTGAGACTACTGAGTCCCTTGCATCAAACGTCACGGCCCGCGCAGAGTTCTGCGCGGGCCGTTTCGCTGTGATCTCGCTGGAGCGGCCTTTTACCGAAAGACACCGCCGGCAAGTACCGCATCCCATTTGTGTGGCGCGGAGGGATTCTGCATTCGAAGGAAGCTGTAGCCGGTCTTGCGCCACGGCAGTATGCTGTTCTTGAGGTTGTCGAGAACCAGATCCTCATCCCCGGTCCGAAGCACGAGAACCGCATGTGACGCGCGATTGCGGTCGAGAACAGTGGCAATCAGCAAATGCTCAGGTGCGACGCCGCGCTGAATCAGTTCTCGTTTCTTGAGCAAGACGATGTCTTCGCAGTCACCGCCACGGCTGGTGGGTAACGCCCAGACCTCTTCATTGCCATACTGACGGCGGTCCGACATGGAGCGGGTAGAGCGATTGACAGAGGTGTTGACAAATTTTGCCAGTTGCAGCGCCCCATCGGCCGTACCAAGGCCCCGGCCGCTTCTGGCGCAGGCCCACTTGTAGCGGGCGCACACTCCCTTGAACCCGTCCGGCGCGGCAATCGGCTTGCGCGAAACGATATGGGCATCCCCGCCGGTTCCCGAGCGTGCCGGAAAGGCAGCTGTCAACGTGGCAAGGCCTGCGACCGCCGCAAAAGCCAGAATTCGCAATGACGCGCGTGTTCCGGAGGTCTTTGGCCTTGATTCAACCCTCCCGCCGCGCCCTTTCGGGCGGCGCAGGTGTCCATCCTTCATACTGGTGCCTTTCCACTATCCCCAACAGAGAAACGCAATCTTAAAAAAGGGATTTTTGTCCTTCACATCAAGACATTTTATTTTGGGCAGGCGAAACCCTGCTGGTACTGAATTCTGGTGTCCCCTTTTCAGCCGCCTATGTGCCGCCTATAAGCGCCGTGAAGTCAGCGGAGGCAGCCATGCGCAGGGCCACGATCACACGGAACACCGCAGAGACCGAGATCTCCGTGGAGATGACCCTTGACGGGACGGGGATATATTCCAACAACACCGGCGTCGGGTTTTTCGACCACATGCTGGACCAGCTTTCCCGTCATTCGCTGATCGACCTTAAAGTCACGGCGAAGGGCGATCTGCATATCGACGACCACCACACGGTCGAGGATACCGGCATCGCCCTCGGACAGGCGCTGACAAAGGCACTGGGCGACAAGACGGGCATCCGCCGCTACGGCCATTTCGCACTGGCGATGGACGATGCACAGGTCTCCACTGCGCTCGACCTCTCCGGGCGGTCTTATTTGGTATGGAACGTCGATTTCCCGACCGCAAAGATCGGTACGTTCGACACCGAACTGGTGCGCGAGTTCTTTCAGGCGCTTTCGACCCATGGCGGGATCACATTGCATGTCGATCTCATCCACGGGATCAACAGCCACCATATCGCCGAGGCGGCGTTCAAATCTGTGGCGAAGGCTCTGCGCATGGCGGTAGAGCCGGATCCGCGCGCTGAAGGCGTGCTGCCTTCGACCAAGGGGGCATTGTGAGCCTGACGGTCCTTGTCGACTACGACAGCGGTAACCTACATTCGGCGGAAAAGGCGTTTCAACGCATGGCCGCCGAGACAGGCGCCGGGTCGGTCCGCGTGTCCTCGCGGCCCGAGGACGTGGCCCGCGCCGACCGGATTGTGCTGCCGGGCGACGGGGCGTTTCCTTCCTGTCGGGCGGCACTCAACCGCTACACCGGACTCTTCGATGCGATTGAAGAGGCCGTGACGGCAAGGGCACGGCCCTTTCTTGGCATCTGCATCGGAATGCAGATGATGGCTACGCGCGGGCTGGAACACTCCGAAACGGCAGGCTTTGACTGGATCGGCGGCGAGGTGGTGCGGGTCACCCCCTCAAACCCTGCGATGAAGGTGCCGCATATGGGCTGGAACGACCTGATCGTCGATCAACCCCATCCGGTTCTTGACGGAATCGAATCCGGCCAGCACGCTTATTTCGTGCATTCCTATCATTTCCGCGTTGCCGATCCGTCCCATCGCCTTGCGCATTGCGACTATGGCGGCGACATCACCGCTATCGTCGGGCGCGATAACATGGTCGGTACGCAGTTCCACCCGGAAAAAAGTCAGGCGACCGGATTGCGTCTGATCGCCAATTTCCTCAACTGGCGGCCATGACGGATATCCCGACGATACTGCGCGAGATCCTCGACACGGTCGGACAGAGCGCGGATCGCGGGCAGGTTGCCGACTACATCCCCGAGCTTGCCGGCGTCGATCCCGAACGGTTCGGCCTCTCGGTCGTGCTGGCCGATGGCAGCCAGCATTCCGTGGGCGATGCTGCGGTGCCCTTCTCGATCCAGTCGGTCTCCAAGGTCTTTGCGCTGGCCCTTGCCCTCGGGCGGTTGGGCGACCGGCTCTGGGTGCGGGTCGGGCGCGAGCCTTCGGGCCTGGCCTTCAACTCCATCCTTCAGCTGGAGCACGAACGGGGCAAGCCGCGCAATCCGTTCATCAATGCCGGAGCGATCGTCGTGACCGACGCGGTTCTGGCCGGCCACGCCCCGCGGGAATACCTGGGCGAGCTTCTGCGATTTATCCGCGCGGCGGCCGAGGATGATGACATCCATATCAACGAGGGCGTCGCCCGTTCGGAAACCGAAACCGGCCACCGCAACTTCGCGCTGGCGCATTTCATGCGCGGGCACAACAATCTGGACAATCCGCCCGAGATGACGCTGGGCGCCTATTTCCACCAATGCGCGGTCGAAATGACCTGCGAACAACTCGCCCGCGCAGGGCGTTTCCTGATGGGCGCGCCGGACGCGCCCCGGCTGGTGTCGCCGGGCCGCGTGCGGCGCATCAACGCGCTGATGCTGACCTGCGGTCATTATGACGGGTCGGGTGAATTTGCCTACCGGGTGGGCCTGCCCGGCAAATCAGGTGTTGGCGGCGGCATCCTTGTCATCGCGCCCGGCCGTGCCTCGATCGCGGTCTGGTCACCGGGCCTGAACGCACAGGGCAACTCCAAGCTCGGCACCGAGGCGGTTGAGATGCTGGCCCGGCGCACCGGCTGGTCGGTCTTTGGCTGAGTCCGATTGGCTGACGCCGAGGATCGGGTCGCTTGCGCAGCAATGCTCAGTCTCTGACCCACTGCACTTTCAGGCTGCCCGCTGGGGGATGGTTGGCGAGAACATCAGAGACATCGCGAAGCGGCATTCGATGCGAAACCACCCGGTCGATTGTCGGACCCAGGCCCGCGATGATATCGAGCGCCCTTGGAATATTGTGATTGAGGGAATGGGACCCGGCGAGCGTGAGCTGACGCCGAAACACATCGAAAGGCGCCAGATCGATCCGGGCATCGGACGGACAGACCCCGAAGAAGAGCCCCTTGCCGCCGTTTGTCATGTAGCCAGTCAATCCGGCGGCGACGGCGGGAACACCAGTGGCCTCGACCGCCAGATCGGCGCGCCGGTGCCATTTCCGCAAGTCACCGGACCCGCTTGCCACAGCCTCGAAACCGAATCCGGCTGCAAGGTCCAGACGGCTTTCCGAGATGTCGCAAA
>JAUIDM010000184.1 GCA_030428915.1 Alphaproteobacteria bacterium
GCATCTCTGACAAGCCCGGGCGTTTTTGGCATGGGACCTTCGCGGGACAGGAACCGCCGGAGTGCTAATCCCCGAGTTTTGCGTGAACCTCGTCGAGATCGACCTCGCCCAAGGGCATCTTGTTGCCCGGATTGTCAAAATCATAACGGAAAAGCTGAAAATCCTTGTGATAGATCTCCCACATCAGATGCATCGAGAGATCGTCGAAATACTCTTCGACCGGATGAGCCCGTTTCGGCCCATGCCCTTCGCTTTCATTGAATTTCGGTATCTTCTTCAGGTTGACCTTCTTCTTGGTCTTGACGTTGTCGAGCACGCTTTGCATGCCTTCGTTGAACTTTTCGGTAAAGAAGATGTTGTCGTAGCAGCCACCATTGGCGATGAAGGTCGCGATATGGCCGGACATGGCCGACCAGTGGATGTCGGGCTCCATCGGCTTTCGCCAGCGGATCGTATCGCGGGCAAACAGAAGGAAGCGGCGGAAGGATTTGATCTGGTCGAACTCGAACCCGTTTTCCGGGTCGCCGACCTCGATACCGTATTTCTGGATCAGCATCGGCACGAGATTGCCGCGATAACGTTTGCCATTGCGTTGGATGCCGCAGATCTTGTCGAAGAACGAGGACAGAATGCGCGTATAAGGATTGCGTACGCAGGTGAAGGCATAGCTTTTGTGCCCCTTCACATTGGCTTCAATCAGCGGTTGGCTGTGCTCTTGTGCCCACTTGTGCAGGCCGGTCGTGGAATCGTGGATGTCGCCGTCAAAGAAGGAACCATGATCGGAATAGAACATGATCTGACCGATCGTGGAGCAGGCGCATTTTGGCACCACGCGGTAAACCACGCTTTCGCTTTCCGTCATCCAGGTTCCGGGAAACCCCATGTAACACCTACTTTTGCGACACCCCCAACCAGGGGCGGACACTAGTCTGCCCGACAATTACGGCCTAAAGAGCAAAGAAACTCTGTCTTTTCAACGGCTGATCAAGGTATCTGGATCAACAATAACGGCATAAAGGGCCCTCGCGTTTCTTAAATGGCTAAAATCGCCTTCGTTCTTCTGTGTCACAAGGATCCGGACGGGATCATCCGGCAGGCGGAGCGTCTGACGGCAGCAGGCGACTGCATGGCAATCCATTTTGACGCGCGGGCCGCCAAAGAGGATTACGACCGCATCAGAGCGGCGCTTCGCGACAACCCCAACGTCACCTTCGCGCGCCGCCGGATCAAATGCGGCTGGGGCGAGTGGAGCCTGGTTCAGGCCACGCTCAATGCGCTCGAAGCGGCGGTAGAGACCTTTCCCGCGGCTACACATTTCTACATGCTGTCGGGCGACTGCATGGCGATCAAATCGGCTGAATACGTCCATGATTTCCTGGATGCCGAAGATGCCGACTACATCGAAAGTTTCGATTTCTTCCGATCCGACTGGATCAAGACGGGGATCAGGGAAGAAAGGCTAATCTACCGACATCCGTTCAATGAACGATCGCAGAAGCGGCTTTTCTATGCCTGGTTCGGCCTGCAAAAACGTCTGGGCTGGACCCGGGACATTCCAGCAGATCTGCAGATCATGATCGGCAGCCAGTGGTGGTGCCTGAGACGCCGGACGATCGAATGGATTCTTGAATTCACCCGCAAACGCCGGGACGTGATGCGGTTCTTCCGCACGACCTGGATCCCGGATGAGACCTTTTTCCAGACCCTTGTGCGGCACCTGGTGCCCGACAAGGAAATCCGCAACCGGACGCTGACCTTCCTGATGTTCTCCGACTATGGCATGCCGGTCACGTTCTACAACGATCACTATGACCTGCTGCTCAGCCAGGATTTCCTGTTCGCCCGCAAGATCAGCCCGGAGGCGCGCGAACTGAAGCGGCGGCTCGGGGATCTCTATGCCTCTGAAAGGGTATCGTTCCAGATATCCGATGAGGGACGCGGGCTCTACAAATTCCTGACCGGGCGTGGACGGGAAGGCCGACGCTTTGCCACGCGCTTTTGGGAAACCGAGGCGAGCCTTGGACGCGAACGCGAACTGATGATCGTGATCTGCAAGAAATGGCATGTCGCCAAGAGGTTGGTCGAACGCGTGCGGCAGGTGTCGAGTATTCCCGTCATCGAGTACCTCTTCGATGAGGAAGCGACACCGCTTCCCGATCTCGGCGGCATTCAATCTACGCTGGAAAAACGGACACGTCACCGGCGGGCCCTTATGCGGATGCTGTTCGACTATCACCAGACAAACCGGCTTTTGGTCTGCATGGACCCGAAGAACATCGACCTGATGAGCGATTTCTGCTCTGACCGGTCCACGACAAGGCTTCTTGAGATTGAGTGCCGGTTCAGCGACGATTATCTGATCGGGCATGCAAAGCGTGTGGGACTGGCAGGCGAACAGACCAGCGCCGAAACACTGGGCCGCCTGTTACCGACGATACGCTACGATCTGCGTCATGAAAGCGACCGGATCAGGGATGCCGGTTTCGATCACCTGCATCGGTTGCGTCAGGTGGCGGGGCCGGACGAAAATGCCGTGCCCTTGGCGGCGTTTCTCTCTATTCCCGAACCGACCGCGCGAGACATCGCCGCGACGGAGCATCTTTTTTCAGACTGAGGGGACCATGGTCTATAGCTACGACGATACCAACATCTTCGCCCGTATTCTGCGCGGGGAAATTCCCAACAAGACGGTGCTGGAGACCGAGCATGCACTGGCCTTCCACGATATCGGTCCGCAGGCGCCGGTCCATGTGCTGGTGATCCCCAAGGGACCCTATGTGAATTTCGACCATTTCGCCGCCGAGGCCAGCGCCGAGGAAATCGCCGATTTCACCCGTGCGGCTGGTGAGGTCTGCCGGATTATGGGGGTAGGTCCGGGCGAAGGCGGGCAAGGCTATCGCGCCATCTCGAATGCGGGTGCCCACGGGGTGCAGGAAGTGCCGCACTACCATCTGCACATCCTTGGCGGCCGTGTGCTGGGCGGAATGCTGAAGCGGGCGGACTAGGCCGGTTCATGCCTTCGCCTGTTCGCTCGGTTAAACCCGAAGGTGATAAAGCCTGATAGAGCATGCCGAATGCTAGAAAGGCCAGATGGCCTTCGGTCGCGGCCAGCGTGACAATCCCGTCTAATCTCTTTCGCCGTGCGGCTCAGTGATAGATCGCCAAGTCAAATCGGCCTGGCACCAACAGGTTGTATTGCCGCAAGCGTGGTCGGGGCGCCCTGATAAACCCGGCTTTGTGGCTAACGGGAAGTTGTGTAGATCGGGTCTGGATGCGGAAGCTGACAGGCGGCAACGTGAAAGTCGAAGACTGGTGCTGTATCGACACCTGATCCGGTTGTAAGCGCCTTCAGGATCGCTATCATGCGCCGACCCGGCCCTGTGAGCCGACAGATTCAGACGGAGCCTTAACGATGACCATTCCCGCCCCAGAGACCGAGGTTGTGACCACGTGGAAAGTGGCCTGCGACGGCGGCGAGGGTGCCTTGGGCCATCCGCGCGTCTGGCTGACGATCCCGCATGACACAGGCTTTGTAGAATGCGGCTATTGCGACAAGAAATACGAGATCGACCGCGATCACGCGCACGAAGAGCATTGATCGCCTAGCCCGCGGCAACCTGGCCGAATGGGAGTCTGTACCGCAAGAGGGGCCATGCTGCGTTCTTATGTTTTCCTGATCGCGGCCATCGTGGCCGAGGTAATCGCAACGACTGCGCTCGCGCGCTCGGACAGTTTTTCCAGGCTTTGGCCCAGTATCATCACCATACTTTTTTACGCGATTGCCTTCTGGTGCCTGTCATTCCCCCTGCGCGTTATGCCGACGGGCGTCGTCTATGCTATCTGGTCCGGTCTTGGCATTGTTCTCATTGCGCTCGTTGCCTTCTTCTGGGCAAAGCAGTCCCTTGATCTGCCCGCGATCCTCGGACTCGCGCTCATTGTTTGCGGTGTCGCTGTTATCAACCTCTTCTCTAAGACCGTCGCTCATTGATGGTGAACCGTGGGGTGGAAGGCTTGGCCGGAACATGACAATACTCGCTCCGGAAACGCGAATGGGAGGTCGATCATGGGTTTCGGCAAGGGTTGCCATCTGCATCTGATCGACGGCTCGGCCTACATCTTCCGCGCCTATCATGCGCTGCCCCCCTTGACGCGCAAATCCGACGGGCTTCCGATCGGCGCTGTTGCGGGCTTTTGCAACATGCTCTGGTCGATGCTTGCGGCAAACCAGGCCAATGGTGGGCCGACCCATATTGCCTGCGTCTTCGACTATTCGTCGAAGACCTTCCGCGATGAAATCTACGACCAGTACAAGGCCAACCGCCCTGAACTGCCCGAAGATCTGCGCCCGCAGTTTCCGCTGACGCGAGAGGCAACGAAAGCCTTCAATGTCGCCTGTCTGGAGCTGGAAGGATACGAAGCCGACGACATTATTGCGACTCTGGCCCGGCAGGCGCGGGACGCGGGTGGCGAGGTCACGATCATCTCGTCTGACAAGGACCTGATGCAGTTGGTCGGCAATGGCGTCGAGATGTTCGACGCGATGAAATCCAAGCGCATCGGCGTTGACGAAGTCGAGGAGAAGTTCGGGGTCAAACCCGAGCGTGTGGTCGACGTGCAGGCCTTGGCCGGCGACAGCGTCGACAACGTCCCCGGCGCGCCGGGGATCGGCATCAAGACAGCGGCGCTTCTGATCAACGAATATGGCGATCTGGAAACGCTTCTGGAGCGTGCCGAGGAGATCAAGCAGCCCAAGCGCCGTCAGGCGCTGATCGACAATGCCGACCTGATCCGCATTTCCAAGCGGCTGGTGACGCTTGACGATCACACCCCGGTGGAATGGACGCTGGACGATTTGGAAGTGCGAGATCCGGAGGCAGAGCCGCTTATGGAATTTCTCGCGCAGATGGAGTTCCGCACGCTCACCAAACGCGTGGCCGAGGCGCTGAAGGTCGAGGCCCCGGTGATCCCGGAGGCGCCTGCCGTTCCGGTCAGTCATGACGCCGAGGGGGAAGCGCCGGCGCCGGAACAACCGCCCTTTGATCACGCGAAATACGAGTGTGTCCGCGATGCCGAGGCGCTGACCCGCTGGGTCGATCTGATCCGCGAGCGCGGCTATGTCGCCGTCGATACCGAGACGACAAGCCTTGATGAGATGCAGGCCGAATTGGTGGGCATCTCGCTGTCGGTCATCCCCGGCGAAGCCTGCTACATCCCGCTGGGCCACCGCGAGGGCGGCGGCGATCTTTTCGGCTCGAACGATCTGGCCGGCGGGCAGATGGGGCTTGAAGAGGCCTTGAACATCCTGAAGCCGATGCTGGAGGACGATGCGATCCTCAAGATCGGCCAGAACATGAAATATGACTGGAAGATCTTTGCCCGGCATGGGCTGCGGGTGACGCCCATCGACGATACGATGCTGATGTCCTACGCGATGCATGCGGGTAAGCACAATCACGGCATGGACCTTTTGTCCGAGCGCTATCTGAACCACAAACCCATTGAAATCAAATCACTGCTGGGCTCGGGCAAGTCGGCCATCACCTTCGACCGCGTGCCCATCGACGAGGCGGTGAAATACGCCGCCGAGGATGCCGACATCACGCTTCGGCTCTGGCAGGCGTTCAAGCCGAACCTCCACCGGGCGCAGGTGACGACCGTATATGAAACGCTCGAACGTCCGCTGGTGCCAGTGCTGGCCGACATGGAGATGGCCGGCATCCGTGTCGATGGTCAGGTCCTGTCCCGCATGTCGAACACCTTCGCGCAGAAGATGGCGGGGCTGGAAGCCGAGACACAGGAGATTGCCGGCCAACCGTTCAATGTCGGCAGCCCAAAGCAGCTGGGTGAGATCCTGTTCGACAAGATGGGCGTCGAGGGCGGGCAGAAGGGAAAGACCGGCGCCTATGCAACCGGCGCGGATGTGCTGGAAGACATCACGACGCTTGAGGATGTGAACCCCGATGCAGCGCGGCTGGCGGCGACGGTGCTGGACTGGCGGCAATTGTCGAAGCTGAAATCGACCTATACGGACGCGCTGCAACAGGCGATCAACCCCGATACAGGCCGGGTCCACACCTCCTATTCGATCGCGGGCGCCTCCACGGGCCGCCTCGCCTCCACCGATCCGAACCTGCAGAATATTCCCGTGCGAACGGAAGAGGGCCGCCGCATCCGCGAGGCCTTCATCGCCGGGCCGGGCATGCGGCTGGTGTCGCTCGACTACAGCCAGATCGAACTGCGCATCCTCGCGCATGTCGCCGATATTCCGCAGTTGAAACAGGCCTTCCGCGACGGGATCGACATTCACGCGATGACCGCGTCCGAGATGTTCAACGTGCCGGTCGAGGGGATGGACCCGATGGTGCGCCGTCAGGCCAAGGCGATCAATTTCGGCGTGATCTACGGCATTTCCGGCTTTGGTCTTGCCCGAAACCTGCGCATCCCGCGGGCCGAGGCACAGGGCTTCATCGACCGCTATTTCGAACGCTTCCCGGGGATCAGGGATTACATGGACGCGACCGTTGCATTCGCCAAGGAAAACGGTTTCGTCCAGACCCTCTTCGGTCGCAAGATCCACACGCCAGAGATCAATGCCAAGGGACCGCATGCCGGTTTCGCCCGCCGCGCGGCGATCAATGCGCCGATTCAGGGGGCTGCGGCCGATGTGATCCGCCGGGCGATGATCCGCATGCCTGCCGCCATCGCAGCCCTGCCCGCGACGATGCTGTTGCAGGTCCATGACGAACTTCTCTTCGAAGTGGAGGAAGGTGCAGTCGATGACCTGATCGGTGTGGCGAAAGAGGTCATGGAGGGCGCTGCCCGTCCCGCGGTGCATCTTGACGTGCCGCTGGTGGTCGATGCGGGGCAGGGGGCGAACTGGGCCGAGGCGCATTGATGAACGTTTTTGCGGTGTATGCCGTGCCGCCGAACTCAACCGATGCGTGTCGTTTCTTCGTTGGAAAAACCTGAATAATTTCAGATTGTTCCCGCCCGTTGATCGCGTAGTATTTTTTTCCAAAATCGTTAGACTTCTGTTTACCTTTGTATAGCTTCCCCCGGACGTCACACCCGCTGGGCGCAGTTATTGTCGACATTACATTGAAGGCGAGGGGCAGATGGGGACGAATTGGGACGCGATACATTCTGTGCGGAACGCAGGCAGGGCACATAAGCCGCTGGGCCTGAAACCACCCGAAACCCATACGCCTTCGGCATGGTTCCTCGGTCCGAATGCGGAAAATCTGGACATCATGAGGGAGCTCGTCGCCATCGCGCTGGATGAACATGCGCAGGCCCGCAAGGACTATATGGAGCGCGACCCCGACATGGTCGCCGGGCGCGATCCGAGCTACAAGACCACCGTTTCGGCGATGAAGGCCAACCTTCGCCACATCATGTCCGAACTGCGAGGCTCCATCCCGCTGTCGAGCCACCGTAACCAGAGCCATATGTACTGGGACATCACGATGCCCGGCGCGGCGGGCTATTTCGCGGGGATGCTTTTCAACCAGAACAATGTCGCGGCGGAGGCGTCGCCCGTCACGACATCGCTGGAAATCCAGGCGGCACGCGAACTTTGCCAGATGCTGGGCTACGACATGGGCGCGACGCCCGAGCCCTGGGGCCATATCACCTGCGACGGGTCGGTTGCGAATATCGAGTCGATGTGGGCCGCGCGGAACCTGAAATATCAGGCCGTCGCTTTGGCCCGCGCGATACGGGTGGAACCCGACCTGCATATCGCCAGCGGGTTGTCTGTCCGCAAACCGGACGGCACATGGGCGCGGTTGCTGGACCTCGATCTGTGGGAGTTGCTGAACCTGCGCACCGATGACGCGCTTTCGTTGCCGCAACGCATGGTGAAGGAAGGCGGCGCGACGGATGTGGCCGTGCAGGCGGCCATCGACGCCTATTCGGTGCAGGCCAAGGGCCTGTGCGCGTTCAATGCCGAGATGCTGCACGGCAAGGTTCCGCCCGCCCCGGCGGTACTCGTCCCCGCGACCGCGCATTATTCATGGGTGAAGGCGGCGACGCTTCTGGGGCTGGGCAAACACGCTGTCCGCTGCATTCCGGTCGATCTTGACGGTCGCATGATCGTCGCGGACCTCGCCCATGCGCTGGAAACCTGTCTGGAGGAGAAGCGCCCCGTCCTGCAGGTGGTGGCGGTGATGGGTTCGACCGAAGAAAGCGCGGTTGATCCCTTGGCGGACATTCTGGCGCTGCGCGAACAATATGCCTCTCGCGGACTGACCTTCGCGTTGCATGCCGATGCGGCATGGGGCGGATATTTCGCGTCCATGCTGCGCGCGGCGCCGAAGAATAAACTGACGCCGGATGGCGAGGAAACCGCACTGGACGATACCCCCGAAGAGGCGCTGAGTGATCATGTCCGCCACCAGTTCCGGCATCTGCCGCACGTCGATACGATCACCGTCGATCCGCACAAGGCGGGCTACATTCCATACCCAGCGGGGGCGCTCTGCTACCGCAACAAGCAGATGATCTTTCTTGTCGCCCAGACATCTCCGGTCGTCTTTCATGATGGTGAGGCGCCGACGGTCGGGGTTTACGGCGTCGAAGGCTCGAAACCCGGCGCGGCGGCCGTGGGTGTCGCGCTCTCGCATATTTCGATCCCGCCGAACCGGCTGGGCTATGGCCGCCTGCTGGGGCGCTGCGTTTTC